>NZ_JBFUHU010000021.1:0-20105 GCF_056402235.1 Cellulomonas sp. P4_B5_2 | reverse complement strand
GTCGGAGTGGTCGGGCTGGGCTGCTGGCAGCTCGGCGCGGACTGGGGATCGGTCACCGAGGAGGCCGCGCTGTCGGTGCTGGGGGCCGCCGTCGACTCCGGCGTCACGTTCCTCGACACCGCCGACGTCTACGGCGACGGCCGCTCCGAGAAGCTCATCGGCACGTTCCTGCGCTCCCGCGGCCCGGACCATGGCATCACGGTCGCGACGAAGATGGGCCGCCGCGCCGACCCGCACACCGCGGAGGCCTACACGCTCTCGTGGTTCCGCGCCTGGACCGACCGCTCGCGCGAGAACCTGGGCGTCGACACCCTCGACCTGGTGCAGCTGCACTGCCCGCCCACCGAGGTGTTCCGCCGCGAGTCCACCTATGACGCGCTCGACGTGCTGGTCGACGAGGGCCGGATCGCGTCCTACGGCGTCTCCGTCGAGACCGTCGACGAGGCGCTCGAGGCGATCGTCCGCCCGCACGTCGCGACCGTGCAGATCATCCTCAACGTGTTCCGCCGCAAGCCGCTCGAGCAGGTGCTCCCGCTGGCGCAGAAGGAGGGCGTCGGGATCATCGCCCGGGTGCCCCTGGCGTCGGGACTGCTGTCGGGCAAGTACGACGAGGACACGCAGTTCGCGGCCGACGACCACCGGAGCTACAACCGCGGTGGCCAGGCGTTCGACGTCGGCGAGACGTTCGCCGGGGTGCCGTTCGAGGTCGGCGTCGCGGCCGCGCGCGAGGTCGCGTCGCTCACGCCTCCCGGCTGGACCACCGCGCAGCTGGCCCTGCGCTGGATCATCGACCAGCCCGGCGTGTCCGTCGTCATCCCCGGCGCGCGCTCAGCCGCCCAGGCGGTCGGGAACGCCGCGGCCGCGGCGTTGGAGCCGGTCGACGAGGAGACCCTCGGCGGGCTCCGCGGAATCTACGACGGCCGGATCCGCCAGCACGTGCACGCGCGCTGGTAGGACCTACCTCTTCGAGCCGATCCGCTTGAACCTGCCCGTCAGCCGCTTGGGCTCGGCGGGCAGGATCACGGGCACGTCGTTCGGGCCGGCGATCTCGATCACCTTCGGGAACGTGAGCGGCGGCGGACCGAACGCCTTGCGCGCCCCCTCGATGACGTTCTTGCCGAGCGCCCGAGCGCCCGCGACCCCGACCACCAGGCCGATGCCGAACGGGATCAGCCGCCCGACCGCGAGGCCCGTCTGCTTGGTCAGCTGCGTGCGCACCAGCCGGCGCGTCATCGTCGTGTTCACCTTGCGGACCGTCGCCATCGGCATCCGGGTCAGCAACGCGCGCGCCACGCTCACGCTGGTCAGCTCGGCGCCGTCGGTGATGATCTTGCCGCCGGAGTCGCCCAGGATCGTGGTCAGCAGGAGCGCGCGACGCCGGTCGGAGTCCTCGACCTCGATGCCGTGCACGCTGGCCACCGCGAGCGAGAACGCCGCCGACGCCGCGAAGAACGTGGCCACGTCGCTGGCCGTGAGCACCAGCGCGACGCCCGTGCCCACAGCGGGAGCCGCCGCCGAGGCGCCCACCGCACCGCCGGCGCCCTGCACGACCAGCAGGTACTCCTTCTCCAGGAGGCGCACCAGCTGCTCGGGCGTCGCCTCCGGGTTCCGGCGGCGCAACGAGTCGACGTGCGCGTGGATGGTGGCGGACGGGATGGTGACCGCTTTGGCCAGCGCCGCCTCGACGAGGGCCGGCATCAGCGCTCTCCGGTGACCGTCAGCTGCACCGTGGCGCCGGCGTCGAGCGTGCGACCCACCGTGCAGTGCGAGTCGATGGCCCGGTGCACCAGGTTGATGAGGCGCTCGCGGGTGGCTACGTCGAGCGCGCTCAGGTCCACGACCAGCTCCTCCGCGATCGCGGGGTACCGGTCCTCCTCGGTGTCGCTCATACCCGAGGCCTTGATGGTCACGTCGACGTCGTCGCCCAGGTAGTGGCTCAGCTTGGCGTCCGCCGCCAACCCGCTGCAGCCGGCCAGCGCGATCTTCAGCAGCTCACCCGGGCTGAACACGTTCTCCACGCCCACGCTGCCGATCAGCACCTCGGCCCCGCGCGAGTTGCGGCCGGTGTACAGGCGCTTGCCCGTGCGCTCGACCCACAGCTCGGTGTCGCCCGCGTTCTTGGTGATGTCGGGCGCTGGCTTCTGCTCCGTCGTCATCCCGCGATCCTGCCACGCGGGGCTGGAGGTCACGCGTCGACGGCGGGGACCTGCGGTGCCTGTACCGCGGCCTTGGCGGGGAAGTCCCAGTTGCGGACGGTCTCGCGCACCCAGAACGCCAGGAACAGCGCGATCTCGAACCACTCGGCGATGGCCACGTGGTACCCCCGGAACAGCCACTGCGCCACCAGGACGACCACGATCCCGCCCGCGGTCATGCCCACCGCGATCCACTTGTACAGCGGCTGGTCCGGCAGATCGTCCTCGCCCGCCGCCTTCGGCCACCCGTTGCACGCGACCGCCACCGCCATGCTGATGATCAGCAGGAACGTCGCCGCGTAGTGGATCCAGGCGAACTCGTCGCCCTCCCAGATGCGGAACAGCAGCAGCACGACGAACGCCGCCGCGAGCACCCACGACAGCCGGTAGAACGCCTTCGCCTTCTTCGGCTTGGAGCCCAGCGCGTCCCCTGGCCAGTTGCCGGTCAGCTTCTCGGCGATCACCAGCACCACCGCCGCGACCAGGACCGAGCACGTGGACACCCGGATGCCGTTGACCATCTGCTCGCGGACCGCCGCGTCGTCGATCCCGCGCAGCGTGTCCTGCAGGTCGGTGGGGACGAACGCCACGAACAGCGCGTAGAAGCCCGCCAGGTTCAGCGCGAAGTCCTCCAGCGTCCGCCCCCGGTACGCCACCAGGCACACCGCGATGCCGACGAACGAGCCCACGAACACGTCGCGCAGCGGGCCCAGGTAGCTGGCGCTGATGGAGCCCTCGAACTTGCCGAAGAAGACGAGCCCGAAGATCGAGCCGATGAGCAGGAACGCGGCCAGCGCGACGAGGATCATCCTCAGGTGCCGGTACGTCTCCCGTGCCCGATCGGCCTCGCGCGGTGCAGCCATCGCGGTCCCCCTCCGCTGAGCTTTCCCCTGTCGCGATCGTCCCGCCGTCGGTATGTGCAGGTCTATGGGTGTTCGGGGTGATTCTTCGGTGAGCGCGGCGACGGGCCGACGCTCGCTGCGGGGTACCGTGCCGCGTGCGAACGACGCGATCAGCCGGGACCCCCCGGACCGCGGGCGTCGTGTTCGCCGCAGCCGTCGTCGTGTACTTCACGGCCGTCATGCACCGCACAGCCCTCGGGGTGGCGGGCGTCGACGCGATCGACCGGTTCGGGCTGTCCGCCACCATGCTCGCGCTCTTCTCGGTGGTCCAGCTCACCGCGTACGCGGGCATGCAGCTCCCCGCGGGCCAGCTGCTCGACCGGTTCGGAGCCCGGTCCGTGCTCGTCGGCGGATCCCTGGTGATGGCCACGGGACAGCTGCTGCTGGCGCTCTCCGACGAGGTCGGATGGGCCCTCGTGGCCCGCGTGCTCATCGGTGCCGGCGACGCCCCCATCTTCATCGGCGCGTGCCGGCTGGTCGCCGAGTGGTTCCCCCCGCGCCGCGTGCCGGTGATGGTGCAGACCACGGGCCTGATCGGTCAGGCGGGCCAGCTCGCCTCCGCGATCCCGGTGGCGTGGCTGCTGCACTCGCGGGGCTGGACGGTCGCGTTCGCGACGCTGGCGGGTCTCGGGGTCGTCGCGGCGTCCGTCGCCTTCGTCGGCATCCGCTCCGCGGTGTCGTCGTCGCCCACGCCCGAGCGCTTCTTCTCCGCGGTCCGCTCGGCGGCACGCCCGCACGGCACCCGACTGGGGTTCTGGAGTCACTTCCTGTGCCCGTTCTCCGCCAACGTGGTGGCGCTGCTGTGGGGTGTGCCGTTCTTCGTCACCGCCCAGAACCGCACGCCCGGCGAGGCCAGCCTCCTGCTCATCGTCCTCACCGTCTCCGCGATGGTCACCGGACCGCTGGCCGGGCAGTTCACCGCCCGCCACCCCCTGCGCCGCAGCTGGGCGGTCCTCGCGACGGCCGGCGCCACGTTCGTGGCCTGGTCGGTCCTGCTGGCCTTCGACACCCCACGGCCGCTGTGGCAGCTGCTGCTGTTCGTCGTCGTCCTCGGCGCGGGGGCACCCATCTCCCTGGTCGGCGTCGACTTCGCGCGGACCTTCACGCCCCCGGACCGACTCGGGGCGGCGACGGGGTTCGTCAACATGGGCGGCTTCACCTCGACGATCCTGGGCGTGCTCGCCGTCGGGCTGGTGCTCCAGCTGGTCTCGCCGCCCGGGGCCTCGATCTACACCCTCGATGCCTACCGGGTCGCGTTCGCGGTGCTGCTGCTGCCGTGGCTCGTCGGGCTCGCGGGGGTGCTGCACCACCGCCGGCACGCCCGCACCGACCTGGCGGCCGAGGGTGTGCACCTGCGGCCCGTTCGCGACGTTCTGCGGTGGCGCCGGTGAGGCGTTCGCCTTCGGTCGTTCGCCCGCGCGTTCGGTAGGCTCTCGGGCGTTCCCCGTGGATCGCGCGCCTGTAGCTCAGGGGATAGAGCACCGCTCTCCTAAAGCGGGTGTCGGCAGTTCGAATCTGCCCAGGCGCACAAGTGTTGGTGCAGGTCAGCGTGCTCTCCGGTGCGACTGGTGTCGGTTCCGCTGGGACATGGCGGATTCGGTCCACGGTTGTCGGACGCCGGCCCTCGGGGTGCGGCGCCGGTTCGGCGTTCACCGAGGTCGGCGCACGTGCGCTGGCTTAGTTGTGTGGTGAGGTACGGCAGGGTCCACGCCGGTTGAGGCGACGCCGCGCCAGTGGTGGCGGCTACCTTCCCTGGTGGTCGCACGGGCGGCCTTGGTCGCTCCCGCCGCACACTTTTGAGACGCTTCTCGATCTCATTTGAGACGCGCTCTTGTGACCTGCTCGTTCATCGGGATGGGCAAGGATGCCACAACGTCTAGTACCTAGATTCCCAGCAGGAGCTGATCCACACTCCCGGCATGAGCGCTCCGAGCGACGGTCGGTGGGGGGCTGTCTGGGAGCCGACGCGTGTTGTCGGGCGACGGGTCAGGACGACGCGGACGGAGCACGACGCCTCCGGCTTGGCTGTGCCGGCCGAGGGTGCCGTGGTCGTAGTTGAGCTCACGATCGAAGAGATCAGCGTGAGCCTGCGAGCGGTCGAAGCCAGTCCTGCAGCGCCGGTCGACGAAGCCGGGCTGCAAGCTGAACTGCTGAGCATTGGCGCGAAAGCTCGTCTCCGACGCGACGAGTTGATTGCCGAGCGTACGGCGGCGTTGTGGGCGCTTCGCGAGGCAGAAGCTCATCTCTCGAGGCGGCCCAAGGTCAGGTTGCCACAATCGAATGGCAACTGATTCTCGCCGACGAGGAGCCGAAGTGCGGCCCTGCAGTCGGGCCTTCTCGGTGATGGGCCGCCGGCTAAGGCGAGAGGAGTCCGACCCGTGACGAACAACAGCGCGCGAAGGCAGGCTGCGCGCAGGCTCCAAGCCCAGCTAGACATTCCATACATGCGTGCACTTCGGATCGTCGATGCCGACAATKCCGCGAGGGTGCGTCGGCGAGAAGGTGGCGAACCAGACCCGGCTGCCCTGCTCGCGTCCGCGACCTGTCGATTGGTTACCGCCACAGTCAACGACTGGCTGTTGGAGCGACTTACGACGGTCGCGGTTGAAGACGCCGGACTCCCCTGCCCCTTTCCGTGGTTGAGCGAGGGAGAGATCGAGGCGGCCGGTGCGCTGGCGCTGGCCGCGGTCGCCAACGACGAGACCGCTGACAGCACATCCCGCGTGCTCGTCGCGAGGCATGAGGTCTTCCTCATGGTGAGTGGCTGGGTGAACGACGTCTCCGTCGCCATGGCTCGCCGGYGCGATCACGATCTTCTCGTCCTCGAGGAACACGTCGACGGAAATGAGGTCCTGATTGGGCCCTTGCAGGCGAACGGCGCGTTTCGGGTCGAGTTGCTGCCCGATGAGCGTCGCGCCCGCGTCCTCGGGGTGGCACTGAGCTGGAGCCGCAGTCGCGAATGAATCGCCAACCTGGCGGGTAGAGGACGAGGCCTACGACGTTCAAACTGCCAGTGTTAAGCCTGACCCGACACTTCGTTCGGGGTCTTGTTGGTGTCCAGCCAGACCTCTTGAACCACGGCACCGCCACCGGGAGGCAGGCGATTCCACGCGAGTTCGTTCCCGACTCTTCCAATCGCGACGCTGACTGCACTCACAGCTATGGAGAGCTCGCGTGAGTCCGGGGCGAAGTTCGAAGTGATGAGCGGGTGGTTGGCCGCATCAACGTCGAGGTCATACGCGAGGCGCTTAGCCAAGGGGTTGTGGTAGCGATCATCGGGGCCGTCGTCGACAGCGAGAACGTGTGGTCGCTGTATGGGTACGAGGTTCGCGATCGCACCCAGCGCACGGTCTCGCTGTTGCCACGCGTCCGCTCGTTGGTTTTGCGCGCTTGCCGTGTCACCGCCTTTTGCTTCCCCCGTGTCGAATGCCTGCTGCGTGTCGCGCAGTTCGGCTTCCTTCTCGTTGAGGGTGACGGCTCGGCCCGGGAACGACCTGTGGTCGAGCGTGGACCTCGCAAGGCGAAGGACCTCGAAGAGTTGCCAGGCGTCATCGATCGCGGCTTCGGTGATCGTCAGAGCCTCACGTAGAAGCGGTCGAACGACTCCCAGGAGTCTTGCTGAGCCGCCTGGCGTCTCCATGTACGTCAGGTCAGCGTCGAGCAGAGTGAACAACGGCTCGCTGCGGTTCGAAAACGCAGCGGTGTGCTGCAGTTTCAAGAGCTCACTAAGTAACTCAAATCGGCGGCACGCGATCGCCGACACGCCGGCGGCGTAGAACAACACAGATCCGGTCACCCGACGCAACTGAAGCAGCTTGACCATTCCGCCATCTCGCGGCTGGGCGGCGAACCGCTCCAGCTCGGCGAGCCACCACTGGTCTGTCGCGGCGTCGCCCCAGTAGGCCAGGGTGGCAATCAGGGCGCCCGCTACGCGGGATACCTCTTCAGTCCTCGCGAGCATGGCCGCGTACCCGCCGAACGGGAGGTCGTCCTGGTGGTTGGGCAGGTTGAAGTCCGGGTGATCGTGAAGACGGATGAACTCACGGTTCAGCATGTCGTGAACGTGGATTGCCACGCGACGGCCCGACAGTTCCCGCTTCGCGGTGTCCACGGCGACCGGAACGGTCAGGGGATGGCGGGCCGAACGAGTGGCTAACGCGTCAACAGCATCCGCGATCGCGCCGAAGCCTCGGTCTGCGTCGGTCTCGAGCAGCAGACCGCCCCTGAGCGTCCGTAGCTCAACGGCCTCGGGAGATGGTGTGAATGGTTCAATCCACGCAAGTGCCAGCCGGCCGGAGTAGTGCTCCGCGATGGCGGCCCGTAGCGCAGGGTCGTATGTGGATGACCACCCTGCCACGATCAGGCCGTAGTCCTCGAGGACGCGGGTGAGTAGGTGCAGGGTCGCGGGGTCGTACGTGCCGAGTTCGGTCGTCGTGTTCAGCATGGACGTCGGGTTGAGATAGTCACCGTGTAGATGGATGACGCAACAGTTCAGGGTGTGTAGAGGCGCGAGGCCGTGGACGTCCGCCGGGGATGCGACGACCGTGGGTTCGACACCCTCGGACCGGAGTGCTTGCTCCATCAGGCGGTCGAAGTTCAGCGTGACGATCACTCTGATCGTTCCGGCGGAGACCAGACGAGCGATCGCGACGTGCGCAGCGGTCGGCAACTTCCGGTCCGTGTCCTTGTCGTCGTCAGACCGTTCGAAGTAATCGCGCAGCAGGTTTTGACGGGCCAATGGCGTGGGTGCGAGCTTCTCCAGGAGAGTCTCGTACCGCGCCTCCTCGCCGAACCGATCTTCGTACCACCTGATCGAATCGCCGCCAGGGTCCTCACCGGAAACGTCTGCGACGCGTGCCGTGAGATCCTGCAGTACGCCCCAGGCGGTGGGGATACCGCTAGCGGCAGAGACGCCGGCGCCAAGCAGTGCCGCGTACGCGCCCGGGTTCGCGTGGAGAGAGAACGCGAGCGGCAGCAGCGAATCATCGGCCGCCGAGATGCTGGTCATGGCTTCAAACCCCCCAGTGGGCTGAGGAGCCGAAGACTGTGGTGTATGTGCCGCCGATCTGCACGCTGTTCGACATCCGGGACCACAACTTGATACGTCCCGTGTCGTCGGTCAGGAGGTCCTCGGAGAGGGTCATGTGGACGCGATCAGTGATGAACAGGGAGTGGTGGTTGCGAAGGTCACTGAGCTTGGCGGCGACGTTGGGCGCTGCGCCGATGGAGATCAGGTCACTGTGGTTCCGARCCCCACCACGTACGATGAGCGCCTCGCCCGTGTCGACTCCGACAGCGTGTCCTATGTCGCAGAAGTTGGCCCCGTCAGTCCATCCATCCTTGATCGCCGGACGAATCACTTCGAGCACGGCCCAGTTGATGGCTAGAGCCGCGCGCACGGCATTCCAGTTCTTGTTCTCGCCCATGAAGATTGCCATCACGCGGTCGCCGTCGAAGCTGCGAATCTGACCGTCAAAGTTCCTCAGGATTCGCGACGCGGTGTTGATATAGGCCTTAACAATCTTCGCGGTTGCTTCCTTATTCAGGCTCTGAGCCAGTTTGCTCGAGCCGGCAAGATCGGCGTATAGGTACGTCGCGTCTACTAGGCGCCCACCGTTTTTGAGGACCACGTCATCGGTTTCGGGAACCTTTGCGCCGTTGGTGATCTGCCACGGAGTGGAGATGATGTCTCCAACTGTGGCCTCGATGCTTGGGTACACACGCGCTCCTCTACACGAGCCGACCTGCTCGTTCGCTCCGACGAATGTAACCAGATCGTGTCCGCCCTTGGTCGTCTCCGCCGACCGGACCGCAAAGCGGGGTTCCACGGCTTCTTTCGCGAGGCTTACCCTTGCCGAAACATGCGGCCTGCGCCCCAGCGTTGATCGCCCGCCGATCAGCCAGGGTGCTTTGCTCGGGTGCCATCACCTGCGAAGACTCGCAAGCAGCCTCTTGCGCTCACGCGACTCTTGGGCCTTGGAGGCAAGCGCGGAGGCCATTTGCGTCTTGGCGAGATGTGTCCGGACGTGGTCGGGAATGTCGTCACGCTTCTTCCCGCCGGAACGGATTGCCGCGCAGAACGACGGCCCACATGAGGCGCACCATGGAACGGTGACTATACGACCGTACCTTTCGTACTCGTCATTCAGTCGGTCGATCGTGAAGTCGCTCCAAAGAGTCGAACTCGGAGCGCCACCGCACCCACACGAGTACGCAACGTAGTCGTTGTCCTGGAAGTGGTCCCAAATGGACCCGGTGACGACAATCTCATGCCGGTCTGCCGACTGTGCGGCCTTCGCGGCGTAGTTGACGGGCTTGCCGGCCCAAACGGCTTCCTGCTCATCGACGTTACGGGGTGTTCCGAGTTGCTTCACGAGTACCCGGCCACAGGAGATGCCGATCTTGAACCCAGTGGCCGGGAGCTTGCCGTCATCCCACTTCGTCTCGTACTGCGCGACTAGATCATCGCTAAAAGTCCGAACCGTGATCGCGGCGCAGAGCGCGCGCTCAAACGCAAGGTCCCCCCAGAACAGGCCGAAGCCGCCGTCCCCCTGGATGTCGATGAAGTTCGCCTCGAACTCGTTCAGCACAGCCACAGCGGACTCAACCGCCGTCTTGTAGATCCGGGCGGTCGACGTGTCATGGCGCCCCGTTCCAAGGTGAGTGGAATCCTTCAGGTCAAACATGACAGCGACGACCGAGGGGATCTTGAGCCACCTGTTTGATCCCTGGCTCGGGATTTCATCGAGCCCCGGGTCCTTGATCTCGACTACGTCCGGCACCGTCTTGAGTGCCTCCGCGGCCTTGCCGTTGAGATCCTCGAGCAGTTCTGCGAGGTCCACCGAGAGCTCCTTCCGTCCCAAGTCAGGCTACGGGGCACCACCGACATCGCCGCGACGGGCCAGGGCTCATCGCCTGACGACGCTCTTCATCGATTCTTGATCCGCCGTTGGGCCCAAGGGCCGGCCGATGGCCGGGTACTCTGCGGCCCGGAGGTAGCCACATGGGCAGACGTTCAAGCATCGAGCCACAGATGCTCGCTGAGGCACGTGCCGAGATCTCCATCGCGGATCAGAAGGCCGGGATCGTGCTTGCAGCTGCAGGTATCGGATTCAGTGCCGTTCTCGGGGGCCTGCTCGCTGGGGACTGGCGACCGAGCGCTTACAGCACCGACGGTGAGATTGTCTGGTGGATCGCGGCAACGCTCGCATTCGGCGTCGTCGCCTCCGCGGCGGCGGCGTTGTGGCCGCGGTTCACCACCGAGGATGAAGACGAACTTGTAACCTACTGGGCGCACGTTGCGCGATACAAGACCGCGGCGGCCTTGACGATCGCGCTCGACGACCAACCCCCGCCCGACCGCGAACGCACGCTGCATCAGCTTTGGCGCCTCGCTCAGATCGTGCGCATTAAGTATTGGTGCGTCCGTGGCGCGTTGGTCAGCGGCGCACTGGCCATCATTGCGTTCCTCATCGCTGGATTGGTGGGATAGCAGGAAGCGACGTGGCGCGAAGGTGTCGAGGGCGACTGAGCGTCGACGATGTGGGGTCGCGCCGCGGGGGCATCGGCTCACCGCGCAGGACTTCGTGCACTTGGCGTTGCTGCGCTCCGGCCACGATCGAGCTCCCGTACGGGCCGCAACCATCGTGTCGATGGGGAGGGCGCGAGGGGGACCCTCGCCCGTTGGTCGGCGGGCACCGCCTGATCGTCTCGTGAGGCGATACCCAGGACTCGGTGCGGCGTGCGGTAGGCCGACCTCATTGACCTTCGCGTATGGGTAGCCCAGTGCCCGGGAGGAACGGCGGTAGCCACGATCACGCGGCATGCCCCGCAGGTGTCGAGTGCGACGGGCTCCTCGCCAGCCTCACGCCGAGGACACGGGTGTTCGTCGAGTCTCGCGCCGAGCGCGAACATCGCTCCGTGACGTCCATCGTCGAGGAAGCTCTGGCTGCGTACGGACTCGGCAATGCCCACCCCACCGGCGATTGACTGGACCTCCGGATCCGCTCCGTTCGCCACGACGGCAGCTGACGCCGTGCCATCGACCAAGTGACGGGTTGGCGAGGTGGTGGTGATCGTGCGCCCACGTAGTCGGGCGATCATTCACCGGTTGGAGCGCTTCCCTCGTAAGCCCCGGGATGGGACGTTGTTGAGGCACTGCCCTGCTAGGGCATCTGACTTGACGAAACTGGGACTGCGACGACGCTTGCCCGCCGGAACGCCGAGTTGGCGGTGGTGCTTACGCCAGCGACTCCCGGCCGCCGAGACGGCCCAGAGTGGACTCGATGGGGGGAATCCGATGGCTGAGGGCGTACTGCAGTTCCACCTATGGAAGTCGACAGCCCAGCAGCCGTATCACTGGACGCTAACTTCAACAGGAAACGGCGAGATCATCTGCACGAGTGAAAACTACGCCTCGARGGCCGACGCGAAGCATTCGATGGGCCTCGTTCATGCCCACGGCGGTGACGCAAAGTATGTCGACCACACGGGCGAGGACTGAGTCTGCGCCGGCGCTGCCGACGGCAGCACCGGTTCGGATCTAGATTCGCTCCAGTTGGGTGTCATGGTCGATTGCGATCAGCCGCCCGTCGGTCGGCAGCGAAAATCCGCGCGTCCGCTGGTGTGCCCCATCAATACGAGTTGGGGCGTCACGCCCGACACCCGCTCGACAGTTCAATCAGAGAGCGGGAGGCAAGATGTGGATAACTAGCGATGTCGAGCTCCCTACTGAGCTCATCGAGGCCCACTCGGACGGCAACCTGGTGTTGTTCGTGGGCGCAGGCGCGTCGATGGGAGACCCATCGAACCTGCCGTCATTCAGAGAGTTGGCTCGTATGCTCGCCCAGGCGGCGCGCGTGCCGTTCGACGAAGGCATGGCTCTCGACTTGTTCCTTGGTTCTATGCCAGCCGATTTCGAGACCCACACCCACGCCCGGCGGATCATCGCGCGGCCAGACACGAGGTTCAATCCGACCCACTCCGCGCTGGTCCGGCTCGCATGGGCATCGGGCATGCCGCGGATCGTGACGACCAACTTTGACAGTCTCCTTTCGACTGCTGCGGCGTCGGCCCTGCTCTCGGAAGGCGACGTATGGGTTGGTCCGGCACTGCCCCTCGGTGATGCCTTCTCGGGTGTCGTGCACCTGCACGGCTCGGTCGACCGCCCACCCGCGCAACTGGTGCTGACGGATCGCGACTTCGGCCGGGCCTACCTCACCGACGCCTGGGCGACGAGGTTCCTGCAGCGAATGTTCGACGAGTTCACCGTGCTGTTCGTCGGCTACAGCCACGACGACCCGATCATGCGGTATCTCGCCCTTGGCCTGACGTCGAAGAGCCGCCGTTACGTGCTGACACATCGCCCTGGCGACGACAAATGGAACCACCTCCGCATCGTCCCTGTGCCCTATCCAGCGGTCGAGGACGATCACTCCGCCATGGTTGCCGCTCTCGAGGCATGGGACCGACGAGCGAGGATGGGACGCCTTGATCACCAGACCAGGATGAAGGAGATCATTGACGATGGTCAGCAGCTCAACCCGGTCGACGAGGACTACGTTCGGCAACGCCTGGAGACTGCTGATGGTGTGCGGGAGTTCACCCAGTTCGCCCATGGGGTCCCGTGGCTTAAATGGATTGAGGGTGTCGAGAGTTTCCAACGCCTGTTCACAGGAGGGTCTGACACTGAGGCTTCCACAGTCCTGAGCGGCTGGTTCGGGCAGGTCTATGTCGCCGATCGAGAGCTGCACGGCGCGGCACTCCGGGTGGTGCAGCGGCTTGGACGTCGCTTCGCGCCGTCGCTCTACCAGTCGTTGAGCTGGGCTGCGGACACGCTTGCGAAGACCGACCTTGATGCCGGTCGACGTTGGAAAGTGCTCCTTGCCACATCGGTTGACGGCATCTCCGCGCCTCCGGACCTCGGGATGTTGCTGCCCTACGAAGTAGACGAGAGGGCCGAGGAGCTGGCCCTGGTCCGGGTCGCGTTACGTCCGTTCCTCGTTCTCAAACCCCGGTGGACACTGAGCGGGGACGACCCCACGACCCCACCCCAAGCGGAGGCCGCGTGGCATGCGTCAGACGATGTCCTCGCCCGGCACGTTCTGAAACTTGTCGAGGACCGCGTCCCTGGCGATCCGGCGCTCGGTGCGGTTCTGGAGGATGCACTCGGAAGCGCCTACGAACTTCTGGTGGCATACGGCGGCGAGCACGGGTATGACAGCCTCAGTTCCCGTCGTTCCGCGATCGAACCGCACCCCCAGGACGACTACCGCGATCCCGTGGACGCGTTGATCGACGGACTCCGCGACTACGGAACCAAAGCACTTGGCGTGCAGCCGGACCTTCCCCTCCGGTGGTGGAAGCGTGATGCCAGGCTCTTCCGCCGGCTCGCGCTGCATCTCTTCGCACTTAGCCACGACCTCACGGACGACGAGAAACTTCGGTGGGTACTCGACCAGGAGGTTCTGTTCGAGTCGCCTCTCAAACACGAGGTGTTTCGTGTCCTCGCAATCGTCGTACCCAACGCAAGCGCGGACACTCGATCGAGGCTCCTGGCGTCTGCAATGGACGGCGTGGACTTACCGGACGGCTTTCCAGACATGGAACGCCACCGGGCGTACTCCACCTACAACCTGCTCGTTTGGCTCACTCAGTCCGCACCTGCGTGGCTCGAGGCGCAGCATGAGCTCGAGCGGATACAGAACAAGTACCCGACGTTTGGTCCGCGGGACTTCCCGGATCTCGACAGGTGGTCGAGTACCGCGACTTGGGGACAGGCGTTCCCAATGGACGTCGAAGACTTCTTGCAGGATCTCGACTCTGATGCCCAGGTCGCCCTGACCACGCTCCTGGCCGTGGACTACTCAGAGCAGCGAATCGACGGCCCTACCTGGCACAGCGCAGTCGCGCTCGTCCGCCAAGCGGCCGCTCGGCGCCCGGACCTCGCGCATCGACTCTGGAGCGCGATCGACGGCCGGCCGAACCTTGGTGTTAAGGCGGATGAGTTGCAGGACGCGATCGTCGAGGGCTGGGAGCAGGCGGATCTCTCGGAGCTTCTTAGCGATGTTGTCCAACTCGTCGCCGAACGGACCGGTGCCCCCGAGGCGACTCGCGCGATCACTCGGTTTCTCGTCACCCAGATCGAGAAGCACCTCGATACTCCCGAGGGAGATGCGACGGCAGCGATGCGCGATCTAGCGCGCACAGTCTGGAACCTTCAGAAGGGATCCTTTGACTCCCAGGCCGGCTCTGACCCGAGCTTCCTCGCCCTCAACTCCTGGCCAGGGGACCTCGCTCGCTACTGGACTCTGGAGGTCAACCGCCGGTGGCGCGATCTGGGCGATGCCTGGAGCGGCCTAAACGGGGATGAGCGGCAGGCGTTCGAGGCGCTGCTTGCCGGGCCCGATCCGGAACTCGACGCGATTCGACCCGCGCTTGGCGGACAGGCACACTTCCTATTCGTCGCGGATGCGACGTTCACGGGGGAAGTGGTCCTGCCCTTGTTCAACGGGCCGCATGCTTCGCAAGCCTGGGAGGCCTATCTCTACAACCCTCGATGCAACGACCGGATGCTTGGTGACGGCTTCCTCGAGAGTGTGGTCGCCGAATGGGACCGCCTCGGTGAGCTCGGAGGGCACGGGCTTGTCGGCCAGTTCTACGCGCTCGTCGCGTCCATCGTGAACCAGGCGAGCATCACGCCAGAGCAACGCCAAGTGCTTCTCGACCGATCGGTCTTGGCTGACGATGGCGACCACGCGGCCGAGTTCGCGAGTTCGAACCTTCGGTTCTTCCAGGATGACGCAGTCAACGGGGCCGAACTCTGGAATCTCTGGGCGCGCGACCATCTGGCAGCGCGCCTCCAGGGACTTCCGCGAAACGCCCACCCCGGCGAACTCGAGCGATGGGCCGACATCGCCCCCTTCGTTGGCGACCGCAGCCCGGACGCGTACTCGATGCTGGCCGGGCGCGGGATCGGCCTCGGCGACGGATATCACCCGCCTGACTGGCCCGCAGAGCTGCTGGCCAGCAACGGACCGGCACTCGTTGGCCACCTCGCTGAGCGGATTCGGAACTCGACTCCAGCCGGTTGGGCCGCGTCGTTCGCTGTGCGCAAGCTCCTCTCTGACCTAACCGCAGCCCTCGGGGCTGCGGTCTGCGCGCCGCTCGTCGAAGCAGCGATTGATGCCGGATTCCAACCACCAGACACAGCGACAACGGGGTAAGTGCAGACTCGAGAA
This sequence comes from Cellulomonas sp. P4_B5_2, assembly GCF_056402235.1. Classification (NCBI taxonomy): domain Bacteria; kingdom Bacillati; phylum Actinomycetota; class Actinomycetes; order Micrococcales; family Cellulomonadaceae; genus Cellulomonas; species Cellulomonas sp. P4_B5_2. The sequence continues at coordinate 4,769 of NZ_JBFUHU010000021.1, read as the reverse complement.
CCCCTCAACGCCTCGGACAGGAAGGCTGCGCCGACTTGCCCGACTCGCGGCGGCTACACCGGCGGGCCCCTGCTGCTTCGAACTGCGACCGACCCGCCGCGCACGGCCCCACCACACTGCGCTCTTGTGGGCAAGAGCGTGGTGTCCGGTTGTCAGCCCAGGAAGTCCCATCGCCTGACTACCCGCCCGCACAGCACGCACGTGCAGATCGTCGAGTCGTAGCCGTTTGCGCCTACGTCTGCGCGATGACAGTCGAGTGGGCGCAGGTTGTCTGGCTAGTCATACGGCTGATCGTCTCTGCAGCGGGTTGCTTGCGTCGCGTTCAGCAGGTGTGCCAGGCACGCGGGGGGCGGTTGGTCGAGCCGCACAGTCCTCGGTGTCACCAGGATCCTGAGCAGCACCAGCCGATCAGCCCGGTGAAGCCGATCATCAGGCCAATGGGGAGTGCGACTCCACGCCTATGCCACCAACCAGCGGGTCGTTGCGCTCTTGCGGACAGGAACGTGGTGTTGAGCGCCTCACGGCGGCTGGGATCCGATGCGCTGCAGATCAGAAGTCGTCGCGTTCGGGGGTAGTGGCGTGCGCACGGAGAACCGCGWGGTCCGCCAGGGGATGGTGCTGAGCACCGTCAGACCTGACGAAAACATGGCTAGTTGATGAAGGCTGACGAGGGCGGCTGTTGAGCGCCTCGGTTTGACGGGCTCTTCGGACTGCTGGTGGGGGTGGCGGCGCGCCGGTGAGCCGGGTGCCGGGGTGATGTGGTCGAGGTCCCCGAGGCGCGCCATGAGCAGTGGATCGATGAGCTCGCCCCCTGACTTGCGGACTGGTTGGACCCAGGGGAGAGAGAGTTGCTCGTGGATCTCGATCCAAGCGACCGCTGAGGATCAGTTCGCTGCAGCGTCCAGTTCCGCGCACCACCTACGATCGTGACGGCGATAGTCCCGCTGAGGTACCCTGCGCGCTCGCATTTTCCGACTGAGGCGGTCGGCGGCGGCGGTTCCCACCCTCGCGCTGACTGCACCACCTCCGCGATTGCCGGCTGCGCGGCCTCGGTCACTGGTCGCCCCGAGCCCGCCTCCGGTGCGTAGGTCCGTCGCCGGGGTGTCGTCAACTCTCCGGCGAGTCCGTCGTTTGCCGGGGGGGTACAGCGCCATGGCGCGCCAGCGTCTCGTCGACCAGGTCAGTGGTGCGGCGCCACCAGCTAGCCTTGCGACGCGTTCGGATCAGCGCCCCCCTCGTACACGTAGACGTCGATGTGGTCGCCCTTGAGCACCAATCGGGTGAGACTGACGCTCCCCCCGATGTCCGCGATGGTGTCGAGGCCTTTCAAAGAACACCCTTCGGCGGCGCCCCCCCCGTCGCTGATGGGCTGGCCGGCGTGGGAGAGGAGCAGGCAGGTCATGCCGTAGCGAGACTCTCCACTCCAGACGGCGAGGCTGTAGACCTCGGGGCCGTGGAAGTCCTCGTAGCGCTTCAGCTCTCCGGGACTGATCCCTAGAGCGTCGAGTTTGCCCCCCGGATCGTGCGGCTGATCGGCGGCGGCACCGTCCGACTTCAGTGCGAGCACATGATCTGGTGCGGGCACGTAGTACCCACCTCCCTGCCCATCAGGGACCGGCGGCGTTTCCTCGGTCGCTGTCTCGAACGGGATGGGAGTGGACTGATCAGCAAGCAGCCGCGACATCGTCGCGGTGACGGCCACGTTCAGGGCGAGGGTCGCGATGACGCCGGCGACGATCAACGAGCGGCGGCGCCACCACGGTGCCGCGGGGGCTCGGTTGATCGCGTCTGCGGCGGTCGACCCCTCGGCGGTGTCTTGCTCAATGACCGACGTTCCGGCACGCTCATGCGCGGCGAACACCCCGCCGACAGGCTGACGGACCGACGTCGGAGCAGAACGCGACCCTTCGACGGTCTCGGCGACCGGGATGCGTTCGGGGATCGGAGGGGGGACCCCTGTGGCGGTATCGCCGACCGGAGTCGCCTGTCGACGTTGGGCGGCCTCCAGTTCGGAGAGCCGAGCCTGAGCCGCCGCATCCCCCACAATGTCAGCATTCGGTCCCCAGGCGCGCCGTCGCAAGCGCGCCAGCTCGTCCGCTTGTTCGAACTCGAACGACCTCCGCGGGGCATCCATATCCTCATCGTCCCCCCCGCGCGCGACATGGGGCGAGGGGCGACCGGACGTCGCGAAGACTGGAGTTCACTGAGTCTTCGGACTTCTGGTGGGGGTGGCGGCGCGCCGGTGAGCCGGGTGCCGGGGTGATGTGGTCGGGCCCCCGAGGATCAGAGGCGACCAAGCTCTCGCGGCTGGTCTGTGACGCGCAATGCACTTCGAGAGGTGTTTCGACTCCTCACATCTCAAGGTGCTTCTTCGGGCGGCCGTATGGCTGTCAGTTGAGACATGCCGCCCTGGTTGACACAGTCCTCGGCCAGTTCAAAGACCTGCCGGTGGAACGCTGCCGGCGCCGTGTCCGCGCGGGATGTCACCTCAACAGGGGTATAGCGGTGCAGCGGAGTGGAGACGCCCCCGAACATCTGCCCGAAGTTGTCGATCGTCAGGATCGTCAGCGGAACTGTCTCGCTCTCGATGCCTATCCGGATGTCGTACTCGGTCGTGCCGACTGCTTCCCCCGTGGTTCGCACGAGGGCCATGAGGTCGGCAACTGCGCACTCGATACGAGAGGCCCGGACTTCTTCTCCCTTGAGGAACCCGTCCGCGCTCAAACGCGCCCCGCCGACTGCGGCCGCGAGGGTTACCGAGCCGTCGTGGTGAATGCTCGCCCATGACTCCTTCCACATGTTGCGTTCGCTCGTCTCGGTGTTAACCGCGACCCACCGCCGCAGTCCCGGACGCGGGTTCGAGCTGTCCACGCTCTCTAGCGGATGCTGCGCAGATCGGTCCGCGAAGCCGAGCGCGAGCGACCTAGCCTTGGAAAGCACCTGGCGCGCATCATCTCGGCTAAGTCGGCTACTGAGCTGCGGGGTCCGTGGGTGTGCCACCGCGACGAGCCACGCACGGGCCGCGGTGCCGCGGCCAGCGCTCGCCTCCTCGTACAAGGAGGCGAGTGCTTCGCGGGCGTGCCTCCGCTCGTCGAAGCGGGCCCGATACATCGCCTCGATCTGGCGTTCCTTCATCCAGACTGTGTCGGCGTCGTTCCGGACGGGTGCACCGAAGTATTCGCCTCTGTAGATCAAGTGCGGACCGTCGAGACCGCCGGGTACCTTGACGATGACTGCCCGGCTTGGATCGTCTCCGAGACGATGAATGGTGAGGCCGAACACGGGCGGTGAGATTGCGGTGATCGCCGCGCTGCGGAGCGTGCGTTCGTAGCCTTCATCGAACTCCCCGACGTCTTGGCGACCAGTCGCGGCCTTCTGCGACTCGGTCACGCCGTAGACGATGAGCCCACCTCCACTGTTGGCCATCGCGGCCACATCCTTCGGATAGTCGGTCTGCGTGATGCCCTTTGTCGGCGGCAGTTCAGACTTCCAATCCAGGTCGTCGGTCTCTCGCACACCCGTGGTAACCGCGCGGGCGAGCAGGTCGTCAGTCAGGGGGCCGGGCGAGGCGCCGAGCTCGCGGTGCAGAGCCGTGAATGTCATGGCACGAAACCTATGGCCGAGCACCCGACCCACACCTACTCGTTCGCGGTCTCAGCACGAGAACACGACATCGAAGCCAGCAAGAGGCGGCGGACCAGACTGCATGGGCGCACTAGACGGCCGGCCGCGCGTGTGGCAATGAGCGCCGGTCTTCGTGAGCGCTCTACTTACGCTCTTTGTGGGCAACCGTGCAGTGTCGAAGGGCGACTCCCATGTGGGGCTCTTGGCCGGCGGGGTGGCCAATCGAGTCAGCCTCTCGTCCGCCTTCGCGGGCCCTTGACTGCGACAACGTTCTAGCGGCACGCTCCATATATTCAGGATTGCGGCCATTTGCACTTAACTCGAGCGACGTTGGCGGTTGGCCAGGTCGGCCTCGGCCCCACGTGAGCATCTCAAGATGGGCCTGGGACACGTGAGGCAGTGTCGAATGGCTGCGTGTCCGAGTTCAGGTTGGCCGGTCAGGCAAGTTGTGGGGGCGCCTGGGGTCCTTGCCCGTCGGCCCTAATCGTCCAACGGTTTGAGGCGGGCACCGAGAAGGCAGGGGTGGACGATGCCGAACGAGCTTCATCTCAATACGAACGGTGCCGACCCTTACGTCTTTTCTCTGGGTGACGTGGTCGTGTATGTGCATGTCACCGCGAGTGTTCCGGTGTTCTTCCCGGATCCGCCGCCGGTCGGGCCAAAGCCGATCGATCTGCTCCCTCCCGTGGTCGGGCCCGAGTACCCCCGACCGCCGATGCGCATCACCGAGCCGGTGGAAGGCGTCGATGGCGCCGACGAGCTTCTCGAGTTTCTGCGGGAGAACCCTGGGCATATCCGGGTGAATGTGGAGTCCGTCGATCAGGCCGCCTTCGGCCAACTTGTCGTCGGGCTGCAAGGCGCCAATGGCCCCAACCTGCACATAGCCCGGCTCAAGGGCAGTCAGCTGGGCGACTTCAGTGGCTGACGACGCGGATCCGAGCCCCCTCACCGACGCTGCCGATCGCATTCGTGAGACGGCGAAGTGGCTCACCGTCAGCCTCGGGTCGTTGGGCGCGATCCTCGTAGCAGGAAGTCAGCTCTCAAGCGTTGGTGACCTAGCACCCGGCTCGGGGAGATTCTGGCTCGCCGTCGGGTCGGCGGCCGTGGCAGTAGGGGTCACGGTCGCGATCTTGGGCTTCGTGATC
>NZ_JBFUHU010000020.1:0-20262 GCF_056402235.1 Cellulomonas sp. P4_B5_2 | reverse complement strand
ACGGAGGTGGAGAAACGGCACCTATCTCAACCAAGACCCACCACCCTCGAACACCCCACCCCGAACGGGACAGAACATCCTCCGATAGCGAGCCATATGGCATCGACTATTTGGCACACTGTTGAGTTCTCAAGGAACAGACGCGCATCTCCTCGAGATCTTTCGATCTCATCCGAGAGGCTTTGTCGTTCTGAATCCTACCTGGCTTTCAGACCGCTTCCCGCCACCGTTTCCGGCAGCATCTGCGGGCCTGGAGCCCGTCCCCGTCCGGTGTCAGGGCGCACGAAGCGCCTGTCAACACGAGCGGGGGTGGCCACCCTAGGGACCAGCCACCGTGGTTCGATCCGCGGTGTCCGTTCCTCCCTCTCGGGCGACATCGAGAACATTACGCGCGTGTTGCGGCGGGTGTCCAATCCCGCTGCGGTGACCCCGGTCACCAGGGTCGGCTGACGGTGCGTAAGTCCAGGTCAGAGCCCTGACGAGCCCCCGAAACCGGGGGCTCGTCAGAGGGTCAGGCGTCGGCGTCGACGACCGCCAAGGTCCGCTTCCCCCGGCGGAGCACCGCCCAGCGCCCGTGCAGGAGGTCGTCCGCGGTGAGGACGGCGTCCTCGGAGGAGACCCGGGCGTTGTTCACCGACGCTCCACCCTCGGCGATCGCGCGCCGGGCTGCTCCCTTGCTGGCGACGACGCCGGTCGCCGCGAGCAGGTCCGCGATGGAGTCGCCCGCCGCACCGCGTGCGGACGGGAGCTCGGCAACCGCGGCGGCCAGCGTCGAGGCGTCGAGGTCACCGAGCGACCCCCGCCCGAACAGTGCCTGGCTCGCGGCGACCACCTGGTCGGCCGCCGACGTCCCGTGCACGAGCGCGGTCACCTCGTACGCCAGAGCGCGCTGCGCCTCGCGCGCCGCCGGCCGCTGCGCGACCGCCTCCTCGAGCTCCTCGATCTCGGCGCGGGACCGGAAGCTGAACACCTTGAGGTAGCGCACCACGTCGGCGTCGTCGGTGTTGAGCCAGAACTGGAAGAACGCGTACGGGGTGGTCAGCTCCGGGTCGAGCCAGACCGTGCCGGACTCGGTCTTGCCGAACTTGGTGCCGTCCGCCTTGGTGATCAGCGGTGTGGTGAGCGCGTGCACGGCGACGCCCTCGGCCTTGCGGATCAGCTCGACGCCCGACAGCAGGTTGCCCCATTGGTCGCTGCCACCGGTCTGCAGCGTGATCCCGTGCAGGCGGTGCAGCTCGAGGTAGTCCATCCCCTGCAGGATCTGGTAGCTGAACTCGGTGAAGCTGATCCCGGCGTCGCTGTTCAGGCGTCGCGCCACCGTGTCCTTGGCCAGCATGGTGCCGAGGCGGTAGTGCTTGCCGATGTCGCGCAGGAAGTCGATGGCCGACAGGGGCGCGGTCCAGTCCAGGTTGTTCACCATGGTGGCCGCGTTCGGTCCGTCGAAGCGGAGCAGGGGCTCGATCTGCTTGCGGATGCGCTCCACCCAGCCGGAGACGACGTCCCGGTCGTTGAGGGTGCGCTCCCCCGCCATCTTCGGGTCGCCGATCAGGCCGGTGGCTCCGCCGACCAGGCCGAACGGGAGGTGGCCCGCGTCCTGCAGCCGGCGGACCGTGAGGATCTGCACGAGGTTGCCGATGTGCAGGCTGGGCGCCGTGGGGTCGAACCCGCAGTAGAGCGAGACGGGCCCGGCGGACAGCGCGTCGCGGAGGGCGTCGAGGTCGGTGGTCTGAGCGATCAGCCCGCGCCACTCGAGCTCGTCGAGGATGTGGTTCACAAGGTCTCCAGGTGGATGTCCGGTCGAGGCCGGTACAGGCAGAGGTCGGGGGCGGGAGTCCAGCCGGCGTCGTCATCCCTCACGGGACGTCTACCGACGCCGGCGCGCGATACGCCGGGCGATACGCGGAGACCGTGCGCTCGTCGGTGAGCCAGTAGCGCCACGGGAACCTCGAGCCCTCGCCGCCCGACCCGGAGACACCGACCCGGGGACCGGACTTGTGCGTCGGCTGGACCACGACCTGGTGGCGGTGCAGCACGACGTCGCCGCCCGCCTCCGTCACGTCCGCGCCGTTGGCACGCAGGTCGAGGCCGAGCGCGACGGCCAGTCGGGCGGGGCCGCGCGCCAGCTGACGCTCCGAGTCGACGACGCCGACGGACTCGCGCCGCCGCCACGCCAGGTCGGTGCCCTCGACGATCTCGCCGGCGCGCAGCAGCACGGCGGCCGGCCGGCCGGTGGGCTCCGCGACGATGTTGAGGCAGTGGTGCAGCCCGAGGTGCCGGTAGACGTACAACCGGCCCGGCTCGGCGAACATCACCGCGTTGCGGGAGGTCCTGCCGCGGAACGCGTGGGAACCCGGGTCGTCGGCACCGCCGTAGGCCTCGACCTCGGTGATCCGGAGCGTGACGTCACCGTCGGGTGAGCGCGAGGTGAGGTAGGAACCCAGGAGATCGCGCGCCACGGCGTGCACCTCACGGCTGAACCAGACGCGCGCCGGGACGGCCACGAGCGCGCGCGGGTCAGCGGCGTCCGGTGTCTCCAGCGGTTCCGACGGGCTCACGCGGCCCATCTTGCCGCACGTCGCCGGTGTTCCGCGGCGTGGTCCAGGCCGCTCAGGGGACGCGCGCACCGAACGCGTCGAGCCGGACGTCCGCGCGCTCGCGCGTGCGTTCGCGGGCGAAGTGCGCGGCCTCGTCGGCCATCCATGCCACCCAGTGCTCCCGCGCGTCGGTGCCGTCGCGCGCCAGACCCCGCTCGAGGCGCAGGTCCGCCGGCGCCTCGACCCAGATCCGGAGCACCGCGAGCGGGTCGACGGCGCGCCGGGCCGAGCCGCAGCCCTCGAGGACCAGCAGGTCGGGCACGGGTACGTCCACCCAGTCGGCGAACGCCCCGGTCGGCCAGTCGAACCGCTGGTAGCGGCCCGGCACACCCCGGCGCAGCGGCTCCAGCACCTGTGCGGACAGGCGTGGCCAGAGCGAGCCCTCGAGGCCCGTCCATCCTTCGTACAGGTCGTCGAGGTGCAGCACCGTCGCACCGCGACCGGCCAGCGCGGTCGCCACGGTGGTCTTCCCTGAGCCCGCCGGTCCGTCGATCGCGACGAGCCGCACGCGACCGAGCCGCGGGCGCGACGCGAGCGCCCGCTCCGCGAGCTCGTCGGCGATCACGACGTCCAGGGACGCAGCTCCGCCGCGCGGGCGCGGGCCCGCCCCAGCTGCTCGGCGACGCGTACCGGTGCGGTGCCGCCGTGCGCCGACCGCGAGGCCAAGGACCCCTCGACCGTGAGCACCGTGCGGACCTCGGGGGTCAGGTGCGGCGAGATCGCCGCGAGCTCCTCGTCGGTCAGGTCCCACAGCTCGATCGCAGGCTCGTGCTCCTCGCACGCGCGGACGCAGGCGCCTGCCACCTCGTGCGCGACCCGGAACGGGACACCGGTGCGGACGAGCCACTCCGCGATGTCCGTCGCCAGGGAGAACCCCTGCGGTGCCAGCGAGGCCAGCCGCTCGGTGTCGAACTCGAGCGTCGCGACCATGCCGGCGAACGCCGGGAGGAGCACGGTGAGCTGGTCGACCTGGTCGAACACGGGCTCCTTGTCCTCCTGCAGGTCGCGGTTGTACGCGAGCGGGAGGCCCTTGAGCGTCGTCAGCAGGCCCGTCAGGTCGCCGATGAGGCGTCCCGCCTTGCCGCGCGCGAGCTCGGCGACGTCCGGGTTCTTCTTCTGCGGCATGATGCTCGACCCCGTGGAGTAGGCGTCGTGCAGCCTGACGAAGCCGAACTCCTTGGTCGCCCAGATGACGACCTCCTCGGCCAGCCGGGAGATGTCCACGGCGAGCATCGCGGCCACGAAGGCGAACTCGGCGACCGCGTCACGGGAGGCGGTGCCGTCGATCGAGTTCTCGACCGGGCCGGAGAAGCCCAGCTCGGCGGCGACGGCGGCCGGGTCGAGGCCGAGCGACGAGCCCGCGAGGGCCCCCGACCCGTACGGCGACAGCGCGGCACGGGCGTCCCAGTCGATCCAGCGCTCGACGTCGCGCAGCAGCGGCCAGGCGTGCGCGAGCAGGTGGTGCGCGAGCAGCACCGGCTGCGCGTGCTGCAGGTGCGTGCGCCCGGGCATCGGCGCCTCCCCGGCGGCGGTCGCCTGCGCGACGAGCGCGTCGACGACGTCGAGGACGAGCCCGGCCAGCGTGCGCGCCTCGCGACGCAGGTACATCCGCACGAGCGTGGCGATCTGGTCGTTGCGCGACCGTCCCGCCCGCAGCTTGCCGCCGACATCGGCGCCCGCACGCTCGATCAGCCCACGCTCGAGCGCGGTGTGCACGTCCTCATCGTCGGGCGCCGGGCCGAAGGCCCCGCTCGCCACGTCGGCCCGCAGCCGCTCGAGGGCGTCCACCATCGTGGCGACCTCGGCGTCGGTCAGCAGGCCGGCGGCGTGCAGGACGTGGGCGTGCGCGACGGAGCCGGAGATGTCCACGTCCGCCAGGCGCCAGTCGAACTGGGTCGAGCGGGACAGCTCCGCCAGGGCCGCCGCCGGCCCGGAGGCGAAGCGGCCGCCCCAGAGGGCGAGCGGTGCGTCCGGCACCTGGTCAGCCACTGATCCCGCCCTGCGAACCCAGGTCCACACCGTTGCCGAAGCGGACGTCGCGCGCCGCGGCCAGCTTGGAGGACAGGCCGTAGATCTCGATGAACCCCTTGGCCGCCGACTGGTCGAACGAGTCGCCCGTGTCGTACGTCGCCAGGTTGAAGTCGTACAGGCTCGAGTCCGACCGGCGGCCCGTGACCGTGGCGCGGCCGCCGTGCAGGACGAGCCGGACGTCGCCGGAGACGTAGCGCTGGGTGTCGTCGACGAAGACGTCGAGCGACTTCTTCAGGGGCGAGAACCACTGGCCGTCGTAGACCAGCTCGGTCCAGCGCTGCTCGACGCCGCGCTTGAACCGGGCCTGCTCGCGCTCGACGGTGACGTTCTCGAGCTCCTGGTGCGCGGCGATGAGCGCGATCGCGCCCGGCGCCTCGTAGACCTCGCGCGACTTGATGCCCACAAGCCGGTCCTCGACGATGTCGATCCGGCCGATACCCTGGGCGCCGGCGCGGCGGTTCATCTCCTGGATCGCCTGCAGCGGCGTGACCGGCACGCCGTCGAGCGCGACCGGGACGCCCGCCTCGAACGTCACGATGACCTCGTCGGCGACCGGCGGGAACGTGGGGTCGTCCGTGTACGTGTAGACGTCCTTGGTGGGGCCGTTCCAGATGTCCTCGAGGAAGCCGGTCTCGACCGCACGACCCCAGACGTTCTGGTCGATCGAGAACGGGTTGTGCTTGGTGGTCTCGATCGGCAGCGCGTTGCGCGTGGCAAACTCGATGGCCTTGTCGCGGGTCAGCGCGAGGTCCCGGACCGGCGCCAAGCAGGTCAGGTCGGGCGCGAGGGACGTGATGCCGACCTCGAAGCGGACCTGGTCGTTGCCCTTGCCGGTGCAGCCGTGGGCGACGGTGGTGGCGCCGAACTGCCGCGCGGCACGCACGAGGTGCTTGACGATGACCGGGCGCGACAGGGCCGAGACCAGCGGGTAGCGGTCCAGGTAGAGCGCGTTCGCCTTGAGCGCCGGCATGCAGTACTCGTTCGCGAACTCGTCGCGGGCGTCCGCCACGTAGGCCTCCACCGCGCCGCAGTCGAGGGCGCGCTGGCGGATCACGTTGAGGTCCTCGCCGCCCTGGCCGACGTCGACCGCCACCGCGATCACCTCGGCACCGGTGGCCTCGGCGATCCAGCCGATGCCCACGGAGGTGTCCAGGCCGCCGGAGTAGGCGAGGACGACGCGCTCAGTCATGGTTCTTCTCTCTTCGCAGGTTCTGAGGGTGTTCTGGGGTCAGTCTGACGGACGGGTGCGCGAGGGCGTGTCGGTGGCCAGCGCGAGGAAGCGGGCGGCCAGCGCGGCACCGGTCTCCCCCTCGCGGGCGATGACCAGGACGGTGTCGTCGCCCGCGATCGTGCCGAGCGCCGCCGGCAGGATCGAGTGGTCGATGGCCGACGCGAGGAACTGGGCGGCGCCGGGCGGGGTGCGCAGGACGACGAGGTTGCCGGACGCCTCGGCGGTGACGAGCAGCTCGGCGCAGAGCCGGGCCAGCCGTGCGGCGAGCATCTCCTCGTCGGGGCCGGCCGCCGGGGTGCGCAGGCCGCCCTCGGCCGGGACCGCGTAGGCGAGCGCCCCGGACGGCGTGCGGATCTTCACCGCGCGCAGCTCGACGAGGTCGCGCGACAGCGTCGCCTGCGTGACGGTGACGCCCTCCGCGGTGAGCAGCTCGGCCAGCTGCTGCTGCGAGTGCACCGTGCCGCGGGTGAGCAGCGAGGTGACCAGCGCGTGCCGAGCAGCCTTGGTGTGCGGGACGGTGACGCTCATGTGCCCTCCACCAACCAGGACAGGAGGGCCTTCTGCGCGTGCAGGCGGTTCTCGGCCTCATCCCAGACCACCGACTGCGGGCCGTCGAGCACCTCGGCGGTGATCTCCTTGCCGCGGTACGCGGGCAGGCAGTGCAGGACGAGCGCGTCCGGGGCGGCGAGCGCCATCGCGGCGGAGTCCACCCGGAACGGGACGAACGGCGTCTCCCGGTCGGCTGCCTCGGACTCCTGGCCCATCGACACCCACGTGTCGGTGGCGACGACGTCCGCGCCGGTCACGGCCTCGGCGAGCGTGTGCACCACTGTCACCGACCCGCCCGTGTCGGCGGCGATCGCCGTGGCATCCGCGAGGATCGACGCGTCCGGGAGGTACCCCGCGGGGGTGCCGATCCGCACATGCAGCCCCGCCGTGGCGCCGCCGAGCAGGTACGAGTGCGACATGTTGTTGGCGCCGTCGCCGACGTAGGCCAGCGTCCGGCCGGCCAGTCCCCCGACGCCGCCGCGGTGCTGCGCGATGGTCGCCAGGTCCGCCAGGATCTGGCACGGGTGGAAGCTGTCGGTCAGCGCGTTCACCACGGGGACGCCCGAGAACTCGGCCATCTGCTCGAGCCGGTCCTGGGAGAACGTCCGCCACACGATCGCGGCGACCTGCCGGCCGAGCACCCGGGCGGTGTCCGTGATCGACTCGCGCTCACCGATCCGCGCCAGCTTCCCGTCGACGCTCAGCGGGAAGCCGCCGAGCTCCGCGATCCCGGCCGTGAACGACACCTGGGTGCGCAGGGTGGGCTTGTCGAAGATGACCGCGACCGCGCGGGGGCCGGTCAGCGGCGTGCGGATGAAGCGGTCGTCCCGGAAGGCGAGCGCGAGCTCGAGGACGTCCCGCTGCTCGCGCGGGCTGAGGTCGTCGTCGCGCAGGAAGTGCCGGGTCATGACAGGTCCTCCGGCAGCGTGGCGAGAAACTCGACGAACGTGCCGGCCTGCTCCGCGGTGAGGAGGAACGGCGGCGCGAGCCGGATCGTCGTCGGCGTGCAGGGGTTCACGATGAACCCGGCGTCCAGCGCACGGGCGGCGACGGCAGCGGCGACGGGCGCGGTGAGCTCGATCCCGATGAGGAACCCCTCGCCCCGGACCTCACTGACCAGTCCCGCACCCGCGAGCTGCGCACGGAACGTGGCCCCGAGCTCGGTGACGTGCGCGAGCAGGCCGTCGCGCTCGATGACCGCGATCGTCGCCAGCCCCGCGGCCGACGCCACCGGGTTGCCGCCGAACGTCGTGCCGTGCTGCCCGCGACCGAGCAGCGTCGCGGTCCGCTCCCCGTACGCGATGAGCGCGCCGACCGGGAAGCCGCCGCCCAGCCCCTTGGCCACCGTGACGGCGTCGGGCACGATGCCGCCGCCGATGTGCGGGAGCTGATGGGCGAACCAGGTACCGGTCCGGCCCATGCCGGTCTGCACCTCGTCGAGGATCAGCAGAGCCCCGTGCTCCGCCGTGAGCCTGCGCGCGTGCGCCAGGTAGCCCGGCGGCAGCGGCCGGACGCCGGCCTCGCCCTGCAGCGGCTCGAGGAACAGCGCGGCCACCTTGTCACCGTCGACCGCGAACGCCTCGTCCAGCGCGTCGGTGTCCGCGAACGGGACGAACTCCACGCCTCCGGGCAGGGGCTCGAACGGCTCGCGGTAGGCGGTCTTGTGCGTGAGCGCCAACGCGCCCATCGACCGGCCGTGGAACGACCCCTCGAGCGCGAGGATCCGCGGCCGGTCCGTCCCACCGTTGCGGCGCGCGAGCTTGAACGCGGCCTCGTTGGCCTCTGTGCCGGAGTTGGTGAGGAACACCCGCGAGCCCGCGGGAGCGCCGGCCAGGCCGAGCAGCCGCTCCGCGAACGCGATCTGCGTGGGGCTGCCGAAGAAGTTGGAGACGTGCCCGAGGGTGCCCAGCTGCGCGCTGATCGCGGCCGTCAGCGTGGGGTGCGCGTGCCCGAGCGAGTTCACGGCGATCCCGCCGAGCAGGTCGAGGTACCGGTTGCCGTCGGCGTCCCACACGTACGCGCCCTCGCCACGGACCAGCACGCGCTGGGGTGCGCCGAAGGTGTCCATGAGGGCATGCGTGTAGCGATCGGTCCACTGCGCGACCGAGCCGTCGGTGGCAGCCACGGGGAGCGAGGCGTCCGGGCTCTCGGCCGACCGGTGCCGCGCCCGGACGTTCGTGTTCTCGACGGTCATGCGGTCACCTCGGGGTCGTGGGGCACCACCGGGATGGGTGCGGTGAACGGGGCGTCGGCGGGCTCCTCGTCGGGCAGGACCATGGTGCCGATGCCGTCGGAGGTGAAGACCTCCACCAGGATCGAGTGCGCCGAGCGACCGTCGATGACGTGCGCGCGGCCGACACCGCCCTCGACCGCCCGCCAGCAGGCCTCCATCTTCGGACGCATGCCGGCGTCGAGCCCGGGCAGCAGCTCCGCGAGCGAGCTGGCACTGATCCGCCGCACGAGCGACGACTTGTCCGGCCAGCTGGTGTAGAGGCCCTCGACATCGGTGAGCACGATGAGCTTGCGCGCGCCGAGCGCCACCGCGAGCGCCGCTGCCGCGGTGTCGGCGTTGACGTTGAGCACCTGGGTGGGGTCGTCGAGGTCCGGGGCCACGGTCGACACGACCGGGATCCGGCCGGCGTCCAGCAGGTCCAGGACCGCGCTGGGGTTGACCTTGACCACGTCGCCGACCTGGCCGATGTCCACGCTCACGCCGTCGACGATCGCGCTCCGGCGGCGTGCCTGGAACAGCCCGCCGTCCTCGCCCGAGAGCCCCACGGCGTGCGGGCCGTGCGCGTTGAGCAGGCCGACGAGCTCGCGCGACACCTGGCCCGTGAGCACCATGCGGACGACGTCCATCGCCTCGGGGGTGGTCACACGCAGGCCGCCGYGGAACTCCGACTCGATGCCCAGCCGGTCGAGCATCGCGTTGATCTGCGGACCCCCGCCGTGCACGACGACCGGCTTGAGGCCGACCTGGCGCAGGAACACCATGTCCTCGGCGAAGGCACGCTTGAGGTCCTCGTCGATCATCGCGTTGCCGCCGTACTTCACGACGACGAGCGCGCCCGCGAACTTCTGCAGCCAGGGCAGCGCCTCGATGAGGACCTCGGCCTTCTGGTCGGCGCGCAGGTCCGTGCGCGTGTTGAAGGTGAAGTCGCTCATGTGGAGTACGCGCTGTTCTCGTGGACGTAGTCGTGCGTGAGGTCGTTGGTCCACACGGTGACCACCTCGCCGCCCGCGTGCAGGTCGATGAGCACGTGCACCTCCCGGTGCGCGGCCAGGTCCACCTCGGAGCGCGGCCGGAAGGCGCCGCCGGCCTTGCACACCTGGACGCCGTTGATCGTGACGTCCAGCTGGGCGGGGTCGAACGCCGCCACGCTCTCGGGCACCGTGCCGACCTGCGCGAGCACGCGGCCCCAGTTGGGGTCGTTGCCGAACATGGCTGCCTTGAACAGGTTGGAGCGCGTGACCGCCCGGGCGACCGCGAGCGCCGCGTCCTGGGTCTCGGCGCCCATCACGGTCACCGCGATGTCGTGCGTGGCGCCCTCGGCGTCGGCCACCAGAGCGCGCGCGAGCTCGCCGCAGACCTGGGTCAGCGCGGCCGTGAAGCCGGCGGGGTCCGGGACCGCGCGGCTGGCACCGGAGACGAGCAGGGTGACCGTGTCCGAGGTCGACATGCAGCCGTCGGAGTCGACCCGCTCGAACGTCTCGGAGGTGGCGGTGCGCAGGGCGGCGGCGGCGGTCTCGGCGTCGACGACCGCATCGGTCGTGATCACGCAGAGCATGGTGGCCAGACCGGGTGCCAGCATCCCCGCGCCCTTGGCCATGCCCCCGACGGTCCACGCTCCCCGGTCGCCGTCCACGTGGAGGTGGGCGGTCTTGGGGACGGAGTCGGTCGTCATGATCGCCACAGCGGCGTCCGGACCCCCGTCGGAGGACAGCGCCTCCACCGCGACGTCCACGCCCGCGAGGAGCGCATCGATGGGGAGCCGCTCGCCGATCAGCCCGGTCGAGCAGACCACGACGTCGCCCGGGGAGATCTCCAGGGCGGCGCCGACCCTCTCGGCCGTCGCGTGGGTGTCCTGGAAGCCCTCGGGGCCCGTGCACACGTTGGCACCCCCCGAGTTGAGGACGACCGCGCTCACGACGCCGTCGGAGACCGCCTGGCGCGACCAGACGACGGGCGCACCGACCACGCGGTTGGTGGTGAACACGGCGGCGGCGGCCTGCGACGGGCCGTCGTTGACGACGAGCGCGAGGTCGGGCTTGCCGGAGGCCTTGAGCCCCGCGGTGATGCCGGAGGCGCGGAAGCCGGCCGCCGCGGTCACGCCGGGCGAGGGCAGGGCGAGCGTCTCGGTGCTCACGGGGCAACTCCGTCCAGGGAAAGGCCGAGCGTCTCGGGGAGTCCGAGCGCCAGGTTGAGCGACTGCAGGGCGCCGCCGGCGGTGCCCTTGACCAGGTTGTCGATGGCGGTGACGGTGACCACGCGGCCCGCGCGCTCGTCCACCGTCACCTGCACGAGCGCGGTGTTGGCGCCCAGCGTGGCAGCCGTCGTCGGCCACTGCCCCTCGGGGAGCAGGTGCACGAACGGCTCGTCGGCGTAGGTCTCCTCCCACGCCGTCCGCACGCCGGCGGGGTCCACGCCCTCGACCAGGCGGGCCGTCGCGGTCGCCAGGATGCCGCGGGCCATCGGCACGAGCGTCGGGGTGAACGAGATCGTCACGTCCGCCGCTCCCGCGGAGCGCAGGTTCTGGGCGATCTCCGGGATGTGCCGGTGCGTCCCGCCGACGGCGTACGGCTGGGCGGCGCCGAGCGCCTCGCTGGCGAGCAGGTGGGTCTTGAGCGACTTGCCCGCGCCCGAGTAGCCGTTGGCGAGCACCGCGACGACGTCGGTCGGCTCGATCAGGCCCGCGGCCACACCGGGCTGGAGGCCGAGCGAGACGGCGGTGACGTTGCAGCCGGGGACGGCGATCCGACGAGCGGCGGCGAGCACGGCCCGCTGCCCGGCGGCGGTCCGCTCGCCCGGGTGCAGGAGCTCGGGCAGGCCGTACGGCCACGTCCCGGCGTGGGCGCTGCCGTAGAACTGCTCCCAGTCGGCGGCGTCGACGAGCCGGTGGTCGGCGCCCAGGTCCACGACGAGCGCGCCGTCGCCGCGTGTCTCGAGCTCCGCGGCGATCGCGCCGCTGGCACCGTGCGGCAGGGCGAGGACGACCACGTCGTGTCCCGCGAGCGTGTCGACGCCGGTCGGTTCGAGCACCCGGTCGGCCAGCGAGCGCAGGTGCGGCTGGTGGGCGCCCAGGAGCGTGCCGGCGTTGGAGTGCGCGGTGAGCGTGCCGATCCGCGCCTCGGGGTGCGCCAGGAGCACGCGGAGCATCTCGCCGCCGGCGTACCCGCTGGCGCCTGCGACCGCGACCGTGAACGTCATATGTATGAACATACACAAGGATGCACGAAGATACGAACGCCATTCCCGGGAAGATGATCGCTCCCCTCCGCGTTGCCGCAACCGTGCGCGCCATCCGAGCCACCGCCGCGGGCGGACCCGACGTCCTCGGGCTCGCCGAGCTCCCCGACCCCGAGCCGGCCGCCGACGAGATCCTCGTCCGGGTCGCCGCCGCGGGCGTCAACTTCATCGACACGTACCGCCGCGCGGGCGTGTACCGGATGACCTACCCGCACGTCGTGGGCTCGGAGGGTGCGGGCGAGGTGGTCGCGATCGGCGACGACGTCAGCGAGATCGCGGTCGGCGACCGGGTCGCCTGGTCGTCGGCACCGGGCTCGTACGCCGAGCTGGTGACCTTCCGGGCGTCCAAGGCGCTGCTCGTGCCCGAGGGGGTGCCCGACCAGGTCGCCGCCGCCCTCCCCCTGCAGGGCCTCACGGCTCACTACCTGGCGACCTCGACGTTCCCCGTAGAGACCGGCCACGACGTGCTGGTGCACGCGGCCGCCGGYGGGGTGGGACTGCTGCTCACGCAGCTGGCGTCGCAGCGCGGTGCCCGGGTGATCGCGACCGTCGGCAGCGCGGACAAGGAGCGGCTGGCGCGCGAGGCCGGCGCCGCGGACGTCATCCGCTACCGCGAGCTCGACGACCTGACCCGCGACCTGCCCGCGGAAGTACGGGCGCTCACCGGGGGCGCCGGCGTGCACGCGGTGTTCGACTCCGTCGGCAAGGACACGTTCGACGCGTCCCTGGCCTCGCTGCGCCGCCGCGGGACCCTCGTCCTGTTCGGCGCCTCGTCGGGTCCCGTCCCGCCCGTCGACCCGCAGCGCCTCAACGCGGCCGGCTCGGTGTTCCTGACACGCCCCACGCTCGACGACCACGTCGCGACGCGTGACGAGCTCACCTGGCGCGCCCGCGAGCTGTTCGACGCGGTCCGCGCCGGCGAGCTCGACGTGCGGATCGGTGCCACGTTCTCCCTGGCCGACGCTGCCGACGCCCACCGCGCGCTCGAGTCGCGCTCCACCACCGGAAAGGTCCTGCTGCTCCCGTGAGCATCCCCACCCTGAATGCTGTTCGTACCCTCCACGTCGAGGTCTGGTCCGACATCGCCTGCCCGTGGTGCTACATCGGCAAGCGCCGGTTCGCGACCGCCCTCGCGGACTTCCCGCACCGGGACCACGTCGAGGTCACCTGGCGGTCGTACGAGCTGTCGCCGACCACCCCCGTGGGCCCGGGGAGGCCGGAGATCGACATGCTGGCCTCGCTCAAGGGCATCCCGCACGACCAGGTCAAGCGCATGTTCGCGCAGGTCACCGCGGTGGCGGCCGGCGAGGGCCTCGCGTACGACTTCGACCGGTCACTGGCCGCCAACACCTTCGCCGCGCACCGCCTGGTGCACCTCGCGCGGACGACCGGGGGCGCCGAGCTCGCCGAGCGGACGCTCGAGGCCCTGTTCTCGGCGCACTTCGAGCACGGCGCCGACCTGGGCGACGACGAGACGCTCGTCCGCATCGTCAGCGGCGCCGGCATCGACGAGGAGTCCGTCCGCACGGCGCTCGCCGGCGACGAGGGTGCCGATGCGGTGCGCGCCGACGAGGACGAGGCGCGCGCGCTCGGCGTGACCGGTGTGCCGTTCTTCGTCGTCGACCGCCGCATCGCCGTCTCCGGCGCGCAGCCCGCCGACGTGTTCACCCAGCTGCTCGAGGCCGGGTGGCGCGAGGCCAACCCGCTGCAGACCCTGGCGACCGCCGACCCCGACGCCGCGGCGTGCGTCGACGACTCGTGCGCGATCTGACCCTCCGGGCGATCATCCCGGCGGACGTGCCCGGGCTGGCCCGGCTGAACGACGACGCGGTGCCGGCGGTCAACGCGCTGGGAGTCGACGGGCTGACCGCGCACCTGCCGGACTGCGAGCTGGCGGTCGTCGCGCAGGACGAGTCCGGCGCCGTGCTCGGCTTCGTGCTGGCGGTGGCCCCCGGCTCTGCCTACGCCAGCGAGAACTATCTGTGGTTCTCCGCCCACGTCCCCGGCTCGCTCTACGTCGACCGGATCGTCGTGCACCCCGCGGCGCACGGACGCGGAGTCGGGCGTGCCCTCTACGCCGCCGTCGACACGCGTGCCCGCGAGCTCGGGCTCAGCGTCGTGACCTGCGAGGTCAACCTCGAGCCGCCGAACCCGCAGTCCCTGGCGTTCCACGAGCGCCTCGGGTTCCGCCAGGTCGGCGAGCAGGCGACGAAGGGCGGCTCGGTCGTCGTCGCGCTGCTGTCCCGCGTCGTGGGCTGACCGCACCCGAGCGCTACGCTGCCGCTGCGAACCAGAGCCGGTCGCGGACCGTCGACGGGGTCGCACCCCACTCGGCCCGCGCCCCGGAGGCTCTGATGACGTCCCCGCTCCTCGACACCCTCGGTGTCTCCGTCCCCTCGACGGTCCCCACGCACTGGTACAACCTCGCCGCGGACCTGCCGTCGCCGTGCCCGCCGGCCCTGCACCCGGGCACGCGGGAGCCTCTGACCCCGGACGACCTCGCGCCCCTGTTCCCGATGGCGCTGATCATGCAGGAGGTCAGCACCGAGCGGTGGATCGAGATCCCGGAGCAGGTGCGGGAGATCTACGCCCTCTGGCGCCCCTCTCCCCTCATCCGTGCACGACGGCTCGAACGCGCGCTCGGCACGCCCGCGCGCATCTACTACAAGTACGAGGGCGTCAGCCCGGTCGGGTCGCACAAGCCGAACACGGCCGTCGCGCAGGCCTACTACAACGCCGCCGAGGGCATCACGAAGCTCACCACCGAGACGGGTGCGGGCCAGTGGGGCGCGTCTCTCGCGATGGCGTGCGCCCTGCTCGGACTGACGTGCGAGGTGTGGCAGGTCCGGGCCTCGTACGACTCCAAGCCGTACCGCCGGATGCAGATGGAGACGTACGGGAGCATCTGCCACCCGTCGCCGTCGGACCTCACGAACGCCGGCCGTGCCCTGCTCGCCGCCGACCCCGAGACCTCCGGGTCGCTCGGCATGGCCATCAGCGAGGCGGTCGAGGCGGCCGCGACCGACCCCGAGGCGCACTACGCGCTGGGCAGCGTGCTCAACCACGTGCTCCTGCACCAGAGCGTGATCGGCCAGGAGGCCCTCGCCCAGCTGGACGAGATCGAGGAGAGCGCCGACGTCGTCTTCGCGTGCGCCGGTGGCGGCTCGAACCTCGGCGGGCTCAGCTTCCCGTTCCTCGGCCGCAACCTTCGCGAGGGCACCACCACGCGCGTCGTCGCGTGCGAGCCGTCCGCCTGCCCGTCGCTGACCGAGGGCGAGTACCGGTACGACTTCGGCGACGTCGCCGGGCTGACCCCGCTGCTGAAGATGCACACCCTGGGCGCCGACTTCGTGCCGCCGCCCATCCATGCGGGTGGGCTGCGGTACCACGGGATGGCCCCGATGGTGTCTCATGCCGTCGAGCTCGGGCTGATCGACGCGGTCGCCATCGACCAGGACGACGCCTTCGCCGCCGGCATCCTGTTCGCGCGGGCCGAAGGCATCATCCCCGCACCCGAGTCGACTCACGCCGTCGCCGGGGCGATCGCGCACGCCCGCGCCGCCACCGAGGCGGAGACGATCGTCATCGGGCTCTCGGGCAACGGCGTGCTGGACCTGACCGCGTACCACGACTACCTCTGAGCACGGCTGGGTCTGAGCACGGCCGAGGCCCGCGCCCCTTGACGGGACGCGGGCCTCGGTCGTGTGCGGTCAGCGGGTGATGACCGGTGCGCTCGTGCTCGGGTTCACGTTGGCGGTGTCGCTCGGGACGAACGTCGCCGTGTACGTGTGCCGACCCGACGGGACGGTACCGATCGCGATGCCCAGGACCACGTTCAGCCGCTTGACCACCGTGGTGCCCTCACGGATCTCGATCGTGCCCGACGGGACCTTCCCGTTGTCGGTGGCGACCGTGGCGATCGCGACCGACGGGATGAACAGGAAGCCCCGCGTGACCGTCAGGCCCGTCGTGGTGGTGACCTTCTTGACCACCACCGTGACGGGTGCCGACTCCGAGCCGGTCACCGTGGCGCCGCCGGCGAACCGAGCCACCACCGCGTAGGTGCCGGCCGGCGTGGTCGACGGCAACGTCAGGGTGGCCACACCGCTTCCGTTGAGCGTCGCCGTGCCGAGCACGGTGGTGCCGGACACGAACTGCACCGACCCGGTCACCGGGACGGAGGACGTCACCTTCGCGGTGAGCGTCACCCGCGACGACGAGCCGTACACCTGGCTCGCCGGGGAGGCCGTGAGCGTCGTCGTCGACGACGGGATGCTCGCCTCGACAGTGAGCGGGAGCGTCACGGTCGTGCCACTCGGGCTCGCCACGAGGGTGAGCGTGTGCGCGCCCGCCGACGTGCCCGCCGGGATCGTCACCGAGACGGCGGCGTTGCCGCCGCTGACCGGTGACGTGCCGAGGGACGTCCCGTCGAGCCGCACGTCCAGGCTGGTGTTCAGCGGCGAGCCGAGGCTCGTCAGGTCCAGCTTGGTCACCGGGAACGCCAGCGCGTCACCGGCCGTGACCGTCGACGGCACCGTGGGGACCCCGACCGCCTGGCGGGCGAAGTCCGGAGCGAGCCCCGGGTGCGCCTGCAGGTAGCTGATCCAGCCGTCGCGGTCGACGAGCCCCGAGTCGCGCGCGCCCGTCCCGTCCAGGAACACCCGGAAGTTGTCGCCGCCGGTGGTCAGGAACGAGAACGTGCCGATCCGATAGCTGGCACCGGGGTCGATCGGCTCGCCGTTCACCGTGATGGAGGTGATGTGCGACCCCTGCGGCGCCGCCGCGTCGTAGGTGTACGTGACGTTGTCGGACAGTCCCAGCTGCAGGTAGGGCCGCGTCGGGACCTGACCGTTGGCGTCGATCTGCCACTGCTGCTCGAGCATCACCTTGAACTGGGCGCCCGTGAGCGACGTGGTCCAGAGGTTGTTGACGAACGGCAGGACGCTGTTGGCCTCGGCCGTGGTCACCACGCCGTCGGGCGCGTAGTAGAGCTCGGCCCGCATACCGCCCGGGTTGACGACGCCGATCTCGGCGCCACCCAGGTTGTCCGGTGCGAGCGTGTCCCGCAGTGCGTTCGCCACGAGGTCACCCAGCGTCGACTCGTTCGCCCGGTCGTCACGCGCCGTCGAGGCGGCCGTGTAGCCGGTCGGGCCGTACGTGCCGCCCGTGAAGGCGGTCGTGATGTCCGCCTTGACCGAACCGACGGGGACCGAGCCGACCGTGTTGGCGTACGCCAGCGCGGCGGTCACGATCGTGCTCACCTGAGCCACGCGTGGGTACGTCGCGACCAGCTGTGCGGCGAACGTCGCCTCGGTGGTACCGGTCGGCGCGACCAGACGCGGCACGTTCTGCTGGGTGTGCGCCAGGATCTCGCCGGTGGTCGGGTCGACCGTCAGCACGATCTTGCCGATGTACTCGCCGTAGCTGCCGGTCTGCAGGACGGGCCGGGTCTTTCCGGGCTCTCCGGGGACCGGGGACTGCCACGCGTACTGCTGGTGGGTGTGACCGGTGAAGATCGCGTCGACCGACGCCGCGGTCTGGTTGACGATCTTGGCGAACGCGCCGCCCTCGGCGACCTCCTCCTCGAGCGTGCCGTTCGGCATGCCCTCGCTCGCACCCTCGTGATAGCTGGCGACGAGGACGTCCGCCTCACCGTTGGCCTCGTTGCCGTCGCTGAGCTGCGCGGCCACGCGGTTGACGGCGTCGACCGGGTCGCCGATGTCGATCTGCGTGATGCCCCCGGGGCTGACCAGCGCCGGGGTCTCCCCCGTCACCGCCCCGATGACGCCGACCGAGACGCCGCCCATGTCGATGATCGAGTACTCGTCGAGCGCCGGCGTCGTGGTGCCCTTGAGGTAGACGTTCGCCCCCAGGTAGTCCCACTTCGCGTTCGTGCCGCCCGCGATCACGCGGTCCGTGAGGTCCTGGAACCCCTTGTCGAACTCGTGGTTGCCCACGGCCGACGCGTTGAGCTCCAGGGCGTTCAGCACGTCGATCGTCGGCTGGTCCTGCTGGACCGCCGAGGCGAACAGCGACGCGCTGATGTTGTCGCCGGCCGAGACGAACGCGACCGGGCCGCCGGCCGCGATCGCCGCGGCCTTCTCCTTCTCCACCGTGCCGGCGAACTTCACCGTGTTGGCGTCGATGCGACCGTGGAAGTCGTTGATGTCGAGGAGGGTCAGGTTCACCGGCTTCGCCGCACCGTTGACCAGCCCGACGACCACCGGGTCGTGGTCGGAGGACCGGTAGACGTCCGGGGCGTAGTAGAGCGTGCCGTGGTAGTTGTACCGGTCGTACTCGAGCGCGATGGACTCCTCGGCGTTGATCTCCCAGATGTCCGCACCCGTGGCGCGCGCCATGGCGGCCGCGTTGAGCAGCACGTGGTCGAGCGAGCCGGACAGGCCGCTGAACGAGTACGAGAACTGTCCGTCGGCCAGCGCCGTGGCGGCGTCGGTGTACCCGGCGTCGTACAGCGTCTGCAGCGGGTCCTCGAGCGTGTACGCGTTGAAGTCGCCGACCAGCGCGACCGCCTGGGCGTCGCCCTGGACCGTCGGGACCCAGTCGCGCAGCGCGGCGGCCTGCCGCTTCCGCGACCCGTTCGAGGCGCCCTGACCGTCGCCGGTGTCGGCGTCGTCCGGCCACGGACCCGCGGAACCCTTGGACTTGAAGTGGTTCACGGCGACGAAGAACGGTGCGCCCCCGCCGACCGGCGTGAACACCTGGCCGATGGGCTCACGGGCGTTGCCGAACGCCTGGTCGTCCCCGCTCTGGTCGCCCAGCGCGCGGGACTCGCCCGTCCGCTCGACGGCGGCGGGCTTGTAGATGAGGGCGTTGGTGATGACGTCCTGGCCGGCGGCCGGCGGCAGCTCGGCCGACGACGGCACGAAGGCCCACACCGTGGAGCCGGCGGCCGTGTTGAGCGCGGTGACCAGCGTGCTGAGGGCCTCGTCGGCCACCCCGTCCACGCGGGCCGAGTTCTCGATCTCGAGCAGCCCCACCACGTCGGCGTCGAGCGCGTTGATCGCGGCGACGATCTTGTCCTGCTGGCGCTGGAGGTCGGCCGGGTCCCACGCACCGCGCGGGTCGCAGCCGGTGTTGACCGTGACCGGGTCGCCCGTGCGGTCGTTGTAGGAGGTGCAGCCCGCCGTCGTGGCGCCGAGGGTGGTGAAGTAGTTGAGCACGTTGAACGAGGCGACCTTGAGGTCACCCCCGACCGCGGTCGGAGCCGTGGTGCGGTCGTTCTCGAACGTCACGGCCGCCGGTCCGGGGGCCGTGGGGTTGAGCTTCCACACGTTGTTGCGGAAGTCGACGACGACCGGCGCGGCGAGGGTCGCCGCGGCGCCGACGCGGACCGGGTTGGTCAGCGAGACGTACGGCGGCGTGAGGCCGGAGTTGGCGGCCGAGAGGAAGTTCGTCGACGACCCGTCGTCCAGCACGACCCCGCGGGCCGCGTTGTCCACGACGGCTGCCAGCGCCTCGGGCGAGCCGGGCCGACCCACCTCGGTGGGCTGCAGCAGCGGCAGGGTGCCGGCCGCGAGGCCGACCTCGCCGTACTGGTTGGTGGAGAACGTGTTGGTGATGGTCAGGGCACCGGTCGGCTGGAACAGCATCGACTCGAGCGCCTCGCGCGCGGCGTCGGTGGTCGGCCACGTGCCCGACACCGGTGTCACCGCGGCGGCGGCCGGCAGCGGCACGAGGTCCGCGGCCGCGGAGACCGTGATCTCCGTCAGGCCGTTGAACTCCGAGACGACGCCGGTGACCTGGACGTGGTCACCGATCGCGACCGCGCCGGCGGTGGCCGACGAGAAGACGAAGACCGCGTCGGACGCACCGGGCGTCGCGTCGGTCGTGCCGCCCGAGCCGGGCGTCTGCAGGACGTAGCCGTTCAGCCCGCCCGTGGGGTAGGCCGCGGTGACGACGCCGTCCGTGATGACGGTCCGGCCGGCGAGCGGTGACGTCGCGCCCGTCCCCTGGACCTCGGCGATGGTGGCCGCGACCGGGGTGACGGGGCCGGGGGTGCCCGCGACGCCCGGCGTCGGGGTCGCCGCCGCGAAGTCGCCCGCGTTGTTCGCGGTGTTGGTGAGCAGTCCGTCGCGCGTGACCGACTGGCTGTTGGAGGCGCCGAGGGCGGGCCCGCTGCCGGCGAAGGCGTTGGCGGTCGCTCCGTACCCGACGAAGTCGACCACCGGGTCGCTCGCGGGGCACGCGGCCGCCGCGCAGGTCAGCGCCGCAGTCGTGTTGACCAGGGCGACCTTGCCGGCGGTGCCGCTCATCGCGATGGTGCCGGTGACGTTGCCGGGGACGGGGGTCGTGCCGCCGGTGCCGGCCGCCTCGACCACCACGAACGCGGCGCCGGGCTGGATGACGCCGGTCAGCGGCGTGGTCAGAGT
>NZ_JBFUHU010000019.1:0-26347 GCF_056402235.1 Cellulomonas sp. P4_B5_2 | reverse complement strand
TCGCTGACCAGGTGGCCGCCCGCGGCCACCGCCGCGGCCCCCCGCGCCTCCGCCTGGTCGTGCGCCACGATCACGTCGAAGTGGATCCGGTTGCGCTGCGGACGGGGCGAGTCCATCTGCTGGAACCAGATCGACGGCCCGATCCCCGCCGGGTCCACCAGATCCTCCGCGGCGGTCAGGTCGTACCCCATCACGGCCGCCCAGAACGGCCGCACCGCCGGGATGTCGAGCGCGTCGACGGCGATCTCAAGCATCTCGCTGCGCGGGACGTCGCCGGTCACCCCGAGCTCGTCGGCCAGCGCGCTCACGGTGGCGGCCAGGTCGACGTCGCGCTGGGTCAGCCCGCCGGCGTCGTGGCTCGTGGTGGTCACGGTGACCTGTCCCCAGCGCAGGACGACGTCGGGGTGGTGGTTCGCCGCGTCGGCGGCCGCCGCGATCCGGGCGACGAACGCCGCGGCGGTACTGAAGTCGGGGGTCGCGAACGTCGCGCGCAGCGACTGCAGGAGTACGCGCCAGTGCCGGGAGTCGACCGCGGCCGTGACGTCGGAGTGACGCAGGAGGGTGGTGTCAGCCATCCGTCCACCCTGCCACCGGACGCCCACACGCGTCGCGGTCAGTGCTGCAGGGCCGCCTCCTCGGCCGAGTCCGCCCCGGCCCGGATGTGCCGGGTGACCCACGGGGCGAGCGCGAACATCGCCCCGGCGAACACGAGCGCGATGAGCCCGATGGTGCCGAAGTACGCCGCCGGGCTGGCGTCCGGCGTGGACTGGATGACCTGCGCGGCGATCGCGTTGCCCGCCGACGGCGCGAGGAACCACAGCGCCATCGCCTGCCCACGGAACGCCTTCGGGGCCAGCAGGGTGGTCGCGGCCAGGCCCACCGGGGACAGGCACAGCTCACCGATCGTCTAGATGACGTAGACCACCACGAGCACCCACGCGGGGGTCTTGCCGCCGTCCGCCAGCCACGAGGCACCCGCCAGGAACACGAAGCTCAGCGCCGCGAACGTCAGCCCGAGCGCGAACTTCACCGCGGTCGGCGGGCGGTCGTCGAGCTTGATCCACAGCCACGCGAACACCGGCGCCAGCAGGATGATCGCGGCCGGGTTGATGGACTGGAACAGCTCCGGCGACACCGCCGTGCCGAAGATCGTCAGCTCGGTGTTGTCCTGCGCGTACGACGCCAACGTGCTCGCCGCCTGCTCGAAGATCATCCAGAAGATCATGGCCGCGACGAACAGCGGGATGTAGGCGCGCAGTCGGGTCCGCTCGTGGTCGTTCACCTTGGGCGACCGGAACATGACGATGAACGTCGCGACGGGCGCGGCGAAAGCGAGGTAGGAGATCGCGTCGATGAACGTCGGCAGGCCGAACCCGCCCTGGACCAGCCAGGCGAGGGCGACCGCCGCCGCGATCCCCACCAGCACGGCGGCGAAGAGCCGGACCACGCCCGGGCGGTCCTGCGGCGTCAGCGGGTTCGGTGGGACGTCCCCGGCGCCGCCCAGGTACTTGCGTCCGAGCACGAAGAACACGAGCGCGATCGCCATGCCGATCGCCGCGACGGCGAAGCCCCAGTGGTACCCGCCGACCGCCCGGGCGGCACCGACCAGGAACGGCGCCGCGAGCGAGCCGATGTTGATGCCCATGTAGAAGATCGAGAAGCCCGAGTCGCGACGCGGGTCCTCCCGGTCGTACAGCTCGCCCACCATGCTCGAGACGTTGGGCTTCAGCAGGCCGGTACCCAGCGCGACCAGGACGATGCCGAGGTAGGAGAAGCCGGCCGACGGGACCGTGAGCGCCACGTGGCCCGCGGCGATGATGATGCCGCCGTAGAGCACCGACCGCCGTGCACCGATCACCCGGTCAGCCAGCCAACCGCCGAGCACCGACAGCAGGTAGACCGACGAGCCGTAGATGGCGACGAGCGCCTCGCCCGACGTCTGCTCGATCCCGAGGCCGCCGTTGGCCAGGGTGTCGGTCAGGTAGAACAGCAGGATGGCGCGCATCCCGTAGTAGCTGAACCGCTCCCACAGCTCGGTCCCGAACAGGGTGAACAGACCCATCGGCTGACCGAAGAAGGCCCGGTCGCCGGGCAGCGTGTCCACCTTGCGAGCCGGCGCCGAGCCCCCCGCGTTCGCGTCGCTCATGGGCCCATCGTGGCCTCGCACCCCGCGAGCCACCACCCCCGGGCGCTCGGGCGGCGGCGCGGCGGTCCCCCGGCTACCGTCGCCGGGTGCCCTCGATCCACTGGTTCCGCCGCGACCTGCGGCTCGCGGACAACCCCGCGCTGCTCGCCGCCGTCGAGGAGGCGCGGGCCGCCGACGACGAGATCGTGCCGCTCTTCGTCGTCGATCCGGCCCTCTGGCGCTCGGCGGGCGCACCGCGGCTGGCCTACCTCGCGCGCAGCCTTCTGGCGCTCGACGAGGCGCTCGACGGCCGCCTCGTCGTCCGGCGTCACGGCAGCGACCGAGCCGTACGGCCGGCGTCGCGACGAGGCGGTCGAACGCGCGCTCGACGTCCCCCTGGTCCGCACCGGCTCGCCGTACGCGGTGGCGCCCGGTCGGCTGAGCACGCAGGCGGGCACCCCGTTCCAGGTGTTCACCCCGTTCCGCGGTGCCTGGCTGGACCACGGCTGGTCCGCCCCGGCGCGACGACCGCAGCGCGTCCCGTGGGCCGACCTCCCCTCCGACGGCGTCCCCGCGAACCCGGCGACGGACGTCCGGCTCCCCCCGGCCGGGGAGCACGCCGCCCACGCGCGCTGGTCGGAGTACCTGCGGGACGGCCTGGAGGAGTACGGCACCCTGCGCGACCGGCCCGACCTCGACGGCACGTCGATGCTCTCCATCCCGCTCAAGTACGGGGAGCTGCACCCGCGGACGCTCCTCGCCGACCTGGCGCAGGCGCCGTTCGACACGGCGACCTTCCGGTCCGAGCTGGCGTGGCGCGAGTTCCACGCCGACGTGCTCTGGCACCACCCCGGCGCGGCGCGGCGGTCGCTGCGGACCGTGGTCCCGGAGGACTCGTGGGACGACGGGGACGCCGCGTTCACCGCCTGGGTGGACGGCCGGACCGGGTACCCGTTCGTCGACGCGGGAATGCGCCAGCTCCGCGCGCTCGGCTGGATGCACAACCGGGTCCGCATGGTGGTGGCATCGTTCCTGGTCAAGGACCTGCACGTGCGCTGGCAGCGGGGTGCGCAGCACTTCATGGACTGGCTGGTGGACGGCGACGTGCCGCAGAACCAGCTCAACTGGCAGTGGGTGGCCGGCACCGGCCGGGACGCCGCACCGTACTTCCGGGTGTTCAACCCCGTGACGCAGGGCCAGAAGTTCGACCCCGACGGCTCGTACGTGCGGCAGTGGGTGCCGGAGCTGCGCGGGATCCCCGGGCGCGCCGTGCACCAGCCGTGGACGCTGGGGCTCGAGGCGCCCGAGGACTACCCGGACCCGATCGTGGACCACGCGGCGGAGCGCAAGGTCGCCCTCGACGACTTCCACCGCGGCCGCGGAGGCTAGGCCGCGACGAGCTCCGGGGCGGCCTCCTCGAGCGCCTCGTGGGTCGCGGCGCCCGTGTCGCGGAAGTGTCCGACCGTGGCGAGCAGGAGGCCGAGGACCGCCCACGACGCCAGCGCGACCCAGAGCTGGGTGGTGTCCGCGCGCGGGAAGTACGACTCGTCGCGCAGCAGGGCGGCTGCTGCGCCGGGGGGCATCCACTGGCCGATCGCTCCCCACGGCGCCGGCAGCATCTGCCACGGCTGCGCGGCGGACGCGATCGGGTTGGCGACGAGCAGGAAGAGCACCGGACCGATCGCGATCCCGGCACGGCCGACCACCGACACGCACCCGACGATCACCCCGGCGATCGCCAGGATCGCGAGCGCGACGATCCCCGCGTTCACCGCGTACGAGCCGGCCAGCGCCCCGAACCACCCCTGCAGCACGCCCGCGACCGCGAACCCGCCCAGGACCGAGTACCCGACGACCGCGGTCACCCGACGCCACACGCCGACGACCCCCAGCGAGATCGCGATGCCGCCGATCATGCCGCCGATCACCAGCGGGAACGTGACCGCGCCGAGGATGGCGCCGCGAGGGTCCCCCTCCAGCAGGGGCACCACGTCGGTCACTGGGACCGGCGCACCCACCTGCGCCTGCAGGGCGGGGGCGAGGGCGGTGAGCTGCTGCGCGACGAGCGGGCTCCCGCCCGACGCGGTGAGGATCTCCGGCTGCGCGCCGAGCACGACCGCGCCGTAGATCTCGCGCGTCTGCACGAGGTCGACCGCAGAGGTGCGGTCCTGCGCGGTGACGACGTCGAACACGCCTGGGGCGCGCTCCTCGAGCGCCTGTGTGAAGGGCACGACTGCGGCAGCCGGCCCGGCGACGGCGACCGGCARGTCGTGCGGCTCGGAGGTGACCGCCGGCCACAGGAAGGCGAGCACCAGCACGGTGAGGGCGCCGGCGAGGCCGACCCCCAGGCCGAGGAGGCGACGCCACGGGGTGTGGGGCTGCGCGTGCATGACAGGGTCCTCTCGTCTAAACCGAACGTTCGTTCTTCTAGACGATCGTCGTCCCCGCGTGTCGCAGTTGTCAAGAACGATCATTCGTTTTTATGCTGCCTCGTGCCCAAGGTCACCGAGGAGTACCGCGTCGCCCGCCGGGACGAGATCGCCGAGGCCGCGCTGCGGGCTTTCCGCCGCAAGGGGTTCCAGGCCACGTCGATGGCGGAGATCATCGCCGAGTCCGGGCTCTCCGCCGGCGCGATCTACGGGCACTACGCGAGCAAGGACGCGATCATCGTCGACGTGGCGTCCCGCGTCGTCGGCAACCGGATCCTCGACGTCGAGCGGCTGGCGGAACGCGATCCCCTGCCAGCGCCGCCCACGATCCCCCGCGTGCTCATCGGCGGCATGCTTGACGCGATCGGCAACCCCGCGATCATGCTGCAGCTCTGGGGTGAAGGGGTCACCGACCCGGCGGTGCGCACCGTGGCGTTCGACGTCATCGTGCGCCTGCGCGGGGCGCTCGAGCGATACACGTCGCTCTGGCACCAGCGCACCCACGGCACCCCGCCCGACGACGCCGACGCCCTCGCCGCCGAGCAGGTCCCGCTGCTGATCGCCGCGGTGCAGGGCTTCGTGGTGCAGTCGGCGATGGTGCCGGACTTCGACGCGGAGGCGTACCTGGCCAGCGTCGAGAAGTACCTGCCGCAGTAGACCCGCCTACGTCGGGATCTGGCTCGCCCGGAACTCGTCCTCGAGCAGCCCCATGAGGATGCCGTCGCACCAGCCCTCGCCGTCGCGGTACGCGTCGCGCTTGCGACCCTCGATGCGGAACCCGAGGTTCTCGTACAGGGACTTGGCGCGCGCGTTGATGCTCAGCACGTCCAGCTCCACCCGGTGCAGGCCGAGCCCGTCGAAGGCGAGCCCGAGCATGAGCTGGATCGCCTCCGTGCCGTACCCGCGGCCGCGGTAGCCCGGACGCATCGCCAGCCGCAGGTTGGCGGAGAGCACCACGTCGTCGATGTCGTTGAGCACGATCTCGCCCAGGTACTCGTCCGCGCCGTTCACGGTCACCGCGAGGTCGATCCGGCCCTCGGCGGAACCCACCGAGGCGCACCAGGCATCGATCTCCGGACGGGTGAACACCGCCGTGGTGCCGGTCAGCCGCCGCCCGTCGGGGTCGCTCACCGACTCCCACACCGCGTCCGCGTCGTCCGCCCGGATGGGTCGGAGCACGATCATCTCGCCCTGGAGCGTGGGCTTCTCCATCGGTGCCTCCTGTCGCCGCGGCGAACGCTACGGCCCGGGTATGGCGGGGACGTGGGGGGCCACGGGGGTGGCTAGGAACCGATCCGCTCCAGCAGCAGCTCGCGCACGCGACCCGCGTCGGCCTGCCCGCGGGTCGCCTTCATGACCGCGCCGATGATGGCGCCGACCGGTCCGAGGTTGCCGGACCGGATCTTCTCCGCGATGTCGGGCTGCGCCGCGAGCGCCGCGTCGATGGCCTCGAGCAGCGGACCGTCGTCGGACACGACCTCGAGGCCGCGCGCGACGAGCACCTCCTCCGGGTCACCCTCGCCGGCCAGCACGCCCTCGAGCACCTGGCGGGCCAGCTTGTCGTTGATCCGGCCGTCGTCGACCAGCTTCTGCAGCTGCCCGACCTGCGTCGGGGTCACCGGCAGGTCCGCCAGCTCGACCTCCTGCTGCTTTGCCGTGCGGGCCAGCTCGCCCATCCACCACTTGCGCGCGGCGGCAGGGCTCGCACCCGCCGCGATCGTGGTCTCGATGAGCTCCACGGCGCCGGCGTTGACCACGTCACGCATCTCGGCGTCGGCGTACGCCCACTCCCCCTGCAGCCGGCGGCGACGGGCTGCGGGCAGCTCGGGCAGCGAGGCCCGGATCTCCTCGACCCATGCGCGGTCGGGGGCGATCGGGACCAGGTCGGGCTCCGGGAAGTACCGGTAGTCCTCGGCGTCCGACTTCACGCGGCCGGAGGCGGTGGTGCCGGTGTCCTCGTGCCAGTGGCGGGTCTCCTGGATGATCGCGACGCCGTCGTCGAGCACGCCCGCCTSCCGGCTGACCTCGTAGCGCACGGCCCGCTCCACCGACCGGAACGAGTTGACGTTCTTGGTCTCGGTGCGGGTGCCCAGCGGCGACTCGGGCGTCGGGCGGATCGACACGTTCACGTCGGCGCGCACGTTGCCGCGCTCCATCCGCGCCTCGGAGACCTCGAGCGCCCGGAACAGGTCCCGCAGGGTCTGCACGTACGCGCGCGCCACCTCGGGGGCCCGCGCGCCCGCGCCGGTGATCGGCTTGGTGACGATCTCCACCAGCGGGATGCCCGCGCGGTTGTAGTCGACCAGCGAGTACTCGGCGCCGTGGATGCGCCCGTCGGAGCCGCCGATGTGGGTGTTCTTGCCGGCGTCCTCCTCCATGTGCGCGCGCTCGATCTCGACGCGGAAGATGCTCCCGTCGTCCAGCTCGACGTCGACCCAGCCCTCGTACGCGATGGGCTCGTCGTACTGCGACGTCTGGAAGTTCTTGGGCACGTCCGGGTAGAAGTAGTTCTTCCGGGCGAACCGGCACGTCTCGGCGATCGAGCAGTTCAGCGCSAGSCCGATSCGGATCGCGTACTCGACGGCCTTGCCGTTGACCACCGGCAGCGAGCCCGGGAGCCCCAGCGAGACGGGCGTGACCGAGGTGTTCGGCTCCTCGCCGAACCCGGCCGGCGCACCGTCGAACATCTTGGTCTTCGTGCCGAGCTCGACGTGCACCTCGATGCCGATGACCGTGTCGTAGCGGGCCACCGCGTCGTCGTAGTCGACCAGCGCGCTCATCGTCCGACCTCCAGCTCGGGAGCCTTGCTGAGCAAAGGTCCGCCCCACTCGTTCTCCAGCAGCGCCTCGAGCGCCGCACCCACGCGGTACAGCCGGTCGTCGGCCTTCGCCGGGGCCAGCACCTGGAACCCGACCGGCAGGCCGTCGTCGGACAGGCCGCTGGGCAGCGACAGCCCGGGGACGCCGGCGAGGTTGGCGGGGATCGTCGCGACGTCGTTGAGGTACATCGCCAGCGGGTCGTCCAGCTTCTCGCCCAGCTTGAACGCGGTGGTCGGCGCCGTCGGCGAGACCAGCACGTCTGCGGCCTCGAACGCGGCGGTGAAATCGCGCTGGATGAGCGTGCGGACCTTCTGCGCCGAGCCGTAGTAGGCGTCGTAGTAGCCGGCCGACAGCGCGTAGGTGCCGAGGATGATCCGGCGCTTGACCTCGTCGCCGAAGCCCTGGCCGCGCGTCGCGGACATGACGCGCTCCGCGGTGGGGTTGTCCTCGGGGACGACCCGCAGGCCGAAGCGCATGCCGTCGAACTTGGCCAGGTTGCTGGACGCCTCGGCCGGGAGGATCAGGTAGTAGGCCGCGAGCGCGTAGGTGAAGTGCGGGCAGGAGACCTCGACGATCTCGGCGCCCGCGCCGCGCAGCAGCTCCAGCGACTCCTCGAACCGTGCGAGCACCCCCGGCTGGTAGCCCTCGCCCTGCAGCTCGCGGATGACTCCGACGCGCACGCCGGACAGGTCGCCGTTCGCGCCCTGGCGGGCCGCGGCGACGAGCGCGGGCAGCGGCTCGTCGATGGACGTGGAGTCGCGCGGGTCGTGCCCGCCGATGAGCTCGTGCAGGAGCGCCGAGTCGAGCACCGTGCGCGTGACGGGACCGGCCTGGTCCAGCGACGACGCCAGCGCGATGAGCCCGTACCGGGACACCCCGCCGTAGGTGGGCTTGACGCCGACCGTGCCGGTGACGGCGGCCGGTTGGCGGATCGAGCCGCCCGTGTCGGTGCCGATCGCGAGGGGTGCCTCGTACGCGGCGACCGCCGCGGCGGACCCGCCCCCGGACCCGCCGGGGATCCGGTCCAGGTCCCACGGGTTGTGCGTGTTGCCGTACGCGGAGTGCTCGGTGGACGASCCCATGGCGAACTCGTCCATGTTGGTCTTGCCGAGGATCGGCAGGCCCGCGGCCTTGATCCGCTCGACCAGCGTCGCGTCGTACGGCGGGATCCAGCCCTCGAGGATCTTCGAGCCGGCGGTGGTCGCCAGGCCCTTGGTGACGACGACGTCCTTGACCGCGATCGGCACGCCGGCGAGCGCGTGCAGCGACTCCCCGGCAGCGCGGCGCGCGTCGACGTCGGCTGCCGTGGCGAGCGCGGCATCTCCGCTGACCTGCAGGAACGCGTGGATCGCACCGTCCACGTCGGCGATCCGGTCGAGGTGCGCCTGCGTCGCCTCGACGCTGGACACCTCCTTCGCGGTGAGCTTCTCGGCCAGGGCCGCCGCGGAGATGCGCGTCAGGTCGCTCACGCGTCCTCCCCCAGGATCTGCGGGACCGCGAACTTGCCGTCGATGTGCTCGGGCGCGGCCGCGAGCACCAGGTCGCGGTCGACCGGCTCCACGAGGACGTCGGGGCGGAACACGTTGGTCAGCGGCAGGGGGTGGCTGGTGGCCGGCACGTCGGGCGTGGCGATCTCGCTCACGCGGGCGACCGACTCGACGATGACGTCGAGCTCGCCCGCGAGGCGGTCGAGCTCCGCCGGCGTGAGGTCGATCCGTGCCAGGCCCGCCACGCGCGCGACCTCGTCGCGAGAGAGGGTGGACATGGCTCGGAGTCTAGACGTTGGGGACCGGCTCCCTACGCTGGGCAGCATGGCGACGAGTCCCGACGACATGCGGGCCGCGGTCACCGCGAGCATGGCGGACCGCACCGGCCGCACCCTCGACGAGTGGGCGACCCTGGTGCACGACACCAGCGGCGTCGACCCGCTCGACCAGAACGCTGTCCGGCGCTGGCTCAAGGACGTGCACGGCGTCCCGCAGAACACCCAGTGGACGATCGCGTTCGAGGTCGCCGAGCGAGCGGGGTGGGAGCGTCCGGACGTGGACGGCTACGTCGAGATGCAGTACACGGGCCGCACGGCCGGGCTGCGGCCGATCTACGACGCGCTCGAGCGCGCCCTGCTCGCGCTGGGCGACGACGTGCGCCGGGAGGGCCGGTCGACCTACGTGCCCTTCGTCCGCGCCCGCCAGTTCGCCGCCGTCGCCGCGACCACGGCCACGCGCGTCGACGTCGGTCTGCGGTTCGTCGACCCGCCCGACGACCCCCGCCTCGTCCCCGCGAAGGCGCCCGGCTCGGCGACGCACCGGGTCGCCGTCACCGACGTCTCCCAGGTCGGCGACCTGCTCGGGCTGCTGCGCGCCGCCTACGAGCAGAACGGATAGTCGGACAGGCGTTCACTTTCCCCGGTGTGTGCTCCCCGATCGACGCCGCCCGGTAAGTACGATTTGCCGAGACTGGTGGTGCGTGGCCGGCCCCTGCCCCGCGGGTCCGATCCGCCGCCTGCTCCCGACCGTGCTCCCCCGACAGGGCCACGCGCCCCCGACGACGCCCCTGC
The DNA here is from genome assembly GCF_056402235.1 of Cellulomonas sp. P4_B5_2. Lineage (NCBI taxonomy): Bacteria > Bacillati > Actinomycetota > Actinomycetes > Micrococcales > Cellulomonadaceae > Cellulomonas > Cellulomonas sp. P4_B5_2. Next base: position 16,417 of record NZ_JBFUHU010000019.1, on the reverse strand, counting down.
GAGGCCGCCCATGCCACCGAAGCTCAAGACCGCCCTCTTCTGGATCATCGCGATCTTCCTCGTGTACGCCATCGTCACCAGCCCGGACCGCGCCGCCGACCTCGTGCGCGCCCTCTGGGACATCATCGTCAGCGCGTTCTCCAGCTTCGGTCAGTTCTTCTCCAACCTGACCGAGTGACATGGGCACCGTCGAGCAGACCCTGGCGGGGCACCGGACCCTGCGCAAGTACGTGCTGCCCGGCGAGCGCGTCGTCCTGACGCGCCGGTCCCACTGGGCCAAGCTCCTGGAGCCCACCCTCACCACGCTCGTCGCCTTCGTGCTCGTGGCGTGGCTCGTCGACGTGGCCGGCACCGCCGTCGGCGACCGGTCGGCGTGGCTCTGGTGGCTGTGGCTCGCCGTGCTGGCCCGCCTGGCCTGGCGGGTGCTCGACTGGCGCAACGAGTGGCTCGTCGCCACCGACAAGCGGATGCTCATGCTCTACGGGCTCATCACGCACAAGGTCTCGATGATGCCGCTGGTCAAGGTCACCGACATGCGGTACTCCCGGTCCATCCCCGGTCGCATCCTCGGCTACGGGGAGTTCCTGCTGGAGTCCGCCGGACAGGACCAGGCACTGGGGCGCATCGCATGGGTGGCCGATCCCGACGCCACCTACCGCGAGCTCTGCGCGATCATCTTCACGCCCACCCAGTCGCCGCACGTGAGGCCACCGTCCGTCGCGGTGCGCCAGCCCGTGCCTGAGGGGCGTCCTGCCTGGCCGGCCATCCGCGAGCACCGGCCGGGAGACACCCAGCCGATCCGCATCCCGCCGCGGGCGACCACGCGCGACGACGGCCCGGGGTGGGCGGTGTCCGGGGACACCGGCACCTACGTCCCGGTCGAGGACCCCGTCCGCCGCTACGACGACTGACTAGACCCGCTCGATCGCGGCGGCTACCAACGCGAGCAGCGCCTGCGCGTAGGCGTCCGCGGCCGTGTCCCCGGTGAACAGGCGCTCCGGCCGGCCCGAGTGCTCGATGACCACCCCGTACTGCCCGTCGGTGGACCGCGCCAGGCTCCGGAACGTGCCACCCAGCAGCTCGCGCAGCTGGTCCTCGCGCGGCAGCCACAGCGCGTCCTCCTGCGCGACCGAGTCGAGCGCCCACTCGGTGGTCCCGTTGAAGCCCAGGACGGTGCCGGTCGGGTACTCGTGCGGCTCCACCACCATGTCCGAGATGGTGAACACCTGGTCCTCGAGCGTCCGGACGGCGAACCGGTCACCGGGTCGGGGGTGCCAGCTCAGCCCGGCCTCGTGGAGCTGCTGGGCGCGCGCGACGGAGATCATCGATCAAGTATCYGCCCGCGTCCTGATGATCACCCTTCGGCGAGCGCCGCGACGCACTCCCGCAGCAACCGCCTCAGCTCGGCACGGTCCCCCGCGGGCAGCGCCCCGATCATCCGGGACTCCACCGCGGCGACCGCGGCGCTCGCGCGTGCCAGCCGCTCGCGCCCCAGCACCGTGATCTCCGTCGGCAGGACCCGCCCCACCGGCGCCAGCTCGGCGCGCGAGACCAGACCGTCCCTCGCCATCTGCTGCAGGAGCACGTTCATCGACTGCCGGGACACGAACGCGCCGCGGGCGAGGTCGCTGCTCGACAGTCCGGGCCGCTGCGCGAGCAGCTCCAGGCACGAGTACTGCGTGATCGTCATGTCCAGCGGACGCAGCACGGCGTCCATCGCCGCGTGCAGGACGCTCGACGCCTCCTTGAGCAGGTAGCCGATCGACGTCTCGAGCTCCACGCCTTGACCCATGTCAGTAGTCTGACATAGCCTGACGATGTCAGTTAATTGACACGAATCCCGATCCCAGGAGCTCACCATGCCCGTCACCGGCCCCGACTTCGTCTCCCTGCAGGTGCGTGACCTCGAGCGCTCCGCCGCCTTCTACGAGCGGTTCCTCGGCGTGGTCCGCGCGGCGTTCAGCCCACCGCACGCCGTGGTGTTCGACACCCGCCCGATCGCGTTCGCCGTGCGCGAGGTCGCACCGGGGGTCGACCTCGACGCGACCGCGCAACCCGGGCTCGGCACGGCCGTCTGGCTGCACGCACCGGACGCGCAGGAGATCCACGACGCGCTCGTCGCGGCGGGGGTGCCGATCGCGTCCGCCCCGGTCGACGGACCGTTCGGTCGCACGTTCACGTTCGCCGACCCGGACGGGTACCACGTCACGCTCCACGACCGGGGCTGAGACTGAGACCTAGCGGGTGCTGAACGCGGCGTCGAACGACGCGGCCGGCGGGTCGAACGCGTTGCGCTTCACGAACTCCAGCGCCTCGGGAGCACCCAGCAGCCGGTCCATCCCCGCGTCCTCCCACTCCACGGAGATCGGCCCGTCATACCCGATGGAGTTGAGCGCCCGGAACGACGCCTCCCAGGGCACGTCGCCGCGTCCGGTGGACACGAAGTCCCACCCGCGGCGCAGGTCTGCCCACGCCAGGTGCGAGCCCAGCCGCCCGTTGCGGCCGTTGCCCAGCCGGAGCTTCACGTCCTTGCAGTCCACGTGGTAGATCCGGTCACGGAACTCGAGGATGAAGTCGACCGGGTCCAGCTGCTGCCAGATGAAGTGGCTGGGGTCCCAGTTCAGCCCGAACGCCTCGCGGTGGCCGATGGCCTCCAGGGTCCGCACGGTCGTCCAGTAGTCGTAGGCGATCTCGCTGGGGTGCACCTCGTGCGCGAACCGCACGCCCACCTCGTCGAACACGTCGAGGATCGGGTTCCACCGGTCGGCGAAGTCCTGGTAGCCCGCGTCGACGGCCTCCTGCGAGACCGGCGGGAACATCGCGACGTACTTCCAGATGCTCGACCCGGTGAACCCCACGACGGTCTTCACGCCCAGCTTCGCGGCGATCCGGGCCGTGTGCTTCATCTCCTCGGCCGCCCGCTGCCGGACGCCCTCCGGGTCGCCGTCCCCCCAGACGACGTCGGGCAGGATGTCGCGGTGCCGCTGGTCGATGGGGTCGTCGCAGACCGCCTGGCCCTTGAGGTGGTTGGAGATCGCGTAGACCTTCAGGCCGTACCTCTCCAGCAGCGCGAGCTTGCCGGCGACGTACTCCTCGTCGTCCCAGCGCCACGGATCCAGGTGGTCGCCCCAGCACGCGATCTCGAGGCCGTCGTACCCCCAGCCGCTGGCCAGCCGCGCGACCTCCTCGAACGGCAGGTCCGCCCACTGGCCGGTGAACAGGGTGATCGGTCGCGCCATGGTCAGCTCTCCTTCGCCACGGATGTCCACGTGCTGTTGTCGGCCGCGGACCGTTCCACGGCGTCGAGCACCCGCTGCACCGCGAGCCCGTCGGCGAAGCTCGGCTCGGGCTGCCGACGCGACGCGATCGCCGTGATCAGGTCCACCGCCTGGTGCGTGAACGCGTGCTCGTACCCGAGACCGTGACCCGCGGGCCACCAGGCTGCCACGTAGGCGTGCTCGGGCTCCGTGACGACGATCCGCCGGAACCCGGCCTCCCACGCGGGCTGTGACGCGTCGAAGTAGTGCAGGACGTTCATGTCCTCGAAGTCGAACGCGAGCGAGCCCGCCGAGCCGTTGATCTCGAGCCGGATCGCGTTCTTGCGGCCCCACGCGAAGCGGGTGGCCTCGAAGGTCGCCAGTCCCCCGCCGGACATCCGGCCCAGGAAGATCGCCGCGTCGTCGACCGTCACCGGACCGGTCTCGCTGCCCGCCGTGCCGTGCAGGCCGGAGTGCTCCGAGGCGACCGGACGTTCCTTCACGAACGTCTCCAGCACGGCCGAGACACCCGTGACGGACTCGCCCGTGACGAACTGCGCGAGGTCGATGATGTGCGCGCCGATGTCCCCGAGCGCCCCCGAGCCGGCCTTCTGCTTGTCCAGCCGCCACGACAGAGGCGCCTGCGGGTCCGCGATCCAGTCCTGCAGGTACTGCGCGCGCACGTGCCGGACCGTGCCGATGCGCCCGTCCGCGACGAGCGTGCGGGCCAGCTGGATGGCGGGGACGCGACGGTACGTGAAGCCGACCATCGCCAGCCCGGGGGCGCTCTGCGCGGCGCGGACCATCGCCTCGGCCTCCTCGACCGAGTTGGCGAGCGGCTTCTCGCACAGCACGTGCTTGCCCGCCTCGAGCGCGGCGATCGCGATCTCGGCGTGGGTGTCGCCCGGGGTGCAGATGTCGACGAGGTCGATGTCGTCCCGGGAGACGAGGGCCTTCCAGTCCGTCTCGGTGCTGGACCACCCCAGCCTCGCGGCCGCGGCGGTCACCGCGGCGGCGTCGCGGCCGGCAACGGCCGCCATGTCCGGGTGCAGCGGCAGGTCGAAGAACCGGGGGGCGTTGCGCCAGGCCTGCGAGTGCGCGATGCCCATGAACGCGTACCCGACCATGCCGATGCCCAGGCGCGGGACTGCTTGTGTCACGACTCCTCCTCGAGTCCTGTGGGTCCGGGCGGGCCGCTGCGGAACAGCCCGCCCGGACGGGTCAGGCTGGTCAGGACTCGAACGCGGTCGGCAGGTACTGCTCGACGTTGTCCTTGGTCACCACGGGGGCGAACAGCTGGATCGTGCGCGGCACCTCGACCTCGACCAGGTCGCTCATCGACTTGCCCTGCACGAGCAGCCGGGCCAGCTTGATGCCGTCCGCGGCCTGGGTGGACGGGTAGATGACCGTGGCCTTGAGGACGGTGTCGTCGGCCTGGATGGCCTCCATGACGTTCTTGGAGCCGGCGCCGCCGACCATGAAGAACTCGTCGCGACCGGCGTTCTCGATGGCGGCCATGACGCCGACACCCTGGTCGTCGTCGTGGTTCCAGATGGCGTCGAGCTTCGGCGCCGCCTGCAGCAGGTTGGCCGCTGCGGCCTCGCCGCCCTGGACCGTGAAGTCGGCCGCGACGCGGTTGCTCACCTCGAGCCCGCAGGCAGCGAGCGCGTCGGAGAAGCCGCGGCTGCGGTCCTGCGTCAGGGGCAGCGAGTCGATGCCGGCGATCTCCGCGACCTTGGCGTCGGCGTTCCCGCCCAGCTCGCCGCAGATGTACGCACCGGCGCTGACGCCCATGCCGTAGTTGTCGCCGAGGATCGTCGTGCGGGCGGCGTCGGAGTCCTCGAACTCGCGGTCGACGTTGACGACGACGATGCCGGCCTGCATGGCCTTGATGGCGACCTCGGTGAGGGCGGCGCCGTCGAACGGCAGCAGGACGATCGCGTCGACCCCGTCGTTGATGAACTGCTCGATCTGGCTGATCTGCAGGTTGACGTCGTTGGTGGCCTCGGCCTGCACCAGCTCGACGTCGGAGTACTTGGCGGCCTCGGCGACGGCCGACTTGGTGATCGAGCCCATCCAGCCGTGGTCGGCCGCCGGGGCGGAGAAGCCGATGACGACCTTGTCGCCGGGCTCGTCGTTGCCGGTGGCTGCGGCCGCCGGCGCCTGCGCGGTGCCGGTGTCCTCGGCCTCGGGTGTGTTGGACGTGCAGCCGACGACGAGTGCGAGGGCGGCAGCGGTGCCGGCGGCTGCGAGCCACTTCCGGCGGAGCTGTACAGACATGACGATCCTCCTTGATCGGACGGGCGTGGTGCGGGGGGCAGAGCGGGGAGAGGTCAGGTTCCGGCGCGGGAGCGCTCGGCGATGCGCTGCTGGAGCAGCACGGCGACGACGATGATCACGCCCTTGGCGATGGCCTGCGCCGAGATGGACAGGTTGTTCTGCGTGAACACGTTGCTGAGCGTCGTGAAGATCAGGACGCCCAGGAAGGTGCCGACGATGGTGCCGCGGCCGCCGATGAGCAGGGTGCCGCCGACGACCACGGCGGCGATGGCGTCGAGCTCGTAAAGCTGGCCGTTGGTGGAGCTGCCGGCCGTGGTGCGGCCGAGCATCATGACGCCGCCGATGCCGGCCGTGAGACCGCACAGCGCGTACAGGTACATCGTGTGGCGCTTGACCTTGATACCCGCCAGCCGTGCGGCCTCGGGGTTGCCGCCGACCGCGATGGTGCGGCGACCGAACGTGGTGCGGTTCAGCAGGATCCAGCCGGCGACGGACACCAGAACGAAGATCCACACGAGCATCGGCACGCCGATGGGCGACGACCGGAAGAAGTCGAGGAACGGGTCGACCTTGACGATCTGGGTCTGCCGTCTGGCGATGATCTCCGCCAGGCCGCGGGCGGACACGAGCATGGCCAGCGTCGCGATGAACGCGACCACCTTCCCGTACGCGATGAGCACGCCGTTGATCAGTCCCGCGCCGATGCCGACGCCGAGCGCGCAGAGCACGATGATCGTCCAGTGGAAGTCCTCCGCCATGGTCTGCGTGGCCAGCGTGGAGGCCCACACCGACGCCAGCCCGATGACGGAGCCGACGGACAGGTCGATGCCGCCACCGGTGATGACGAAGGTCATCCCGATGCTGATCACCCCGAGCACCGACGCGAGCCGCAGGATGGTGAGGAGGTTGTCGATGCTGGCGAACCGCTCGCCGGCGGTGATGACGCCGAAGACGCAGATCGCCACGAGGGCGATGACCAGGCCGAGGTTGCGCCCGGTGGCTCCCTGGAGGAGTCCCCCACGAGACGTCTCCCCGGCCTTGGCCACCTGCTCCACCCGAGCGGACTCGTCGGCGGCGGGGACTGTCAGGTCCTGGTCGCTCACGCGGCACTTCCTTCCATGACGAGATCGAGCACGCGGTGCTCGTCGATGCGGGACGCGGGTCCCTCGTGGACCACCCGACCCTCGGAGATCACCAGGACGCGGTCGGACAGGCCGATCACCTCCGGGATGTCACTGGACACGACCACCACGGCGGCACCCTGGGCGGCCAGGTCGGCGATCAGCGCGTAGATCTCGGCGCGGGCGCCGACGTCGACGCCGCGCGTGGGCTCGTCGAGGAGCAGCACCGTGCAGCCGTGCACGAGCCAGCGAGCGAGGAGAACCTTCTGCTGGTTGCCGCCGGACAGGGTGCGCGCGCTGCGCTCGGGGTCCGACGGCCGGACGTCGAGCGCGTCGATCTGCTCGCGCGCGATGCGCCGCTCGGCGCCCTCGTCGAGGAACGACGCGGTGGCGTTGCGCGTGAACGTGGAGAGCGTGATGTTCCGGTACACCGGCTCGTCGAGGATCAGGCCCTGGCTCTTGCGCTCCTCGGGGCAGAGCCCGATGCCGGCGGCCACCGCGTCGCTCACGGAGCCGGCGCGCAGCTGGTCCTCCCCGACGTGCACCGTGCCGGCCGTCGCCCTGCGCGCGCCGAAGACGGTCTCGAGGATCTCGGTGCGTCCCGACCCGACAAGCCCGGCGAGCCCGATCACCTCACCGGCGCGGACCTGGAACGACACGTCGGTGAACGCTCCGCGCAGCGCGAGCCCCTCGACCCGCAGCACCGTGGGGGCGTCGTCGGCCACGGCCGGCCGCGGCGGGATGGCGTACTCCACGGTGCGGCCGGTCATGAGCTTGATGAGCTCGGCGGTCGGTGTCTGCGCCGCCGGGAGCCCGGTCGCGACCGTCCGCCCGTCCTTGAGGACCGTGATGCGGTCGCCGATCTGGCGGATCTCGTCGAGGCGGTGCGAGATGTAGACGACGGCGACACCGGACGCGGTGAGCTCGCGGACCACGCGGAAGAGGTTGGTGACCTCCTCGGCGTCCAGCACGGCCGACGGCTCGTCCATGACGATCACCCGGGCGTCGTGCGAGAGGGCGCGCGCCATGCTGACGATCTGCTTGCCCGCGGCCGAGAGCCGGCCGACCTCACGGTGGGGCGAGATGTCACCGTGGCCGAGGCGGGTCAGGAGCGCCCGCGTGCTGGCCGTCGCCGCGCGTCGCTGCGAGAACCCGGCGGTGGCCAGCTCGTGGCCGAGGTAGATGTTCTCCGCGACGGAGAGCCCGTCGACGACGTCGAGCTCCTGGTACATCGTCGCGATGCCGAGCTTGAGGCCCGCGACGGGGTGCGCGATGGTGACCGGCTGCCCGTCCAGGAGGATCTCGCCCTCGGTCGGCTGGTGGGCGCCGGCGAGCACCTTGATGAGCGTGGACTTGCCCGCGCCGTTCTGGCCCAGCAGGCAGTGGACCTCGCCCGCCCGGATCTCCAGGTCGACGCCGTCCAGCGCCCGGGCTCCCGGGAACTGCTTCACGATGCCGCGCATCTGCAGCAGCGGCGGGTCCTCGTTGACCATGAGCAGGAACGTAGAACCACTTCTGCCGCTGGTCAAGCAAAAGTCGCCACTGCTGTGTCATGGTTACGTGAACGTGACCTACGTAAGGCGGAATGGTTCACTGTGCGCATGGACGAGCTCCTCAAGTTCGCTCCCCGGCCGACGGGCGCCGGGGAGATGTTCCAGCTCCTCCGTGACCGCCAGCCGCGCACGCGCTCCGACCTGGCCACGCTCACCGGGCAAGCGCGTTCCACGATCGCCGCCCGCGTCGACCTCCTGCTGTCCTCCGGGTTCGTCGCGCCCGCGGGCGAGGCCAGCTCCACCGGCGGCCGTCCGCCCGCCACCTTCGCGTTCAACCCGGCGGCCCGGGTGGTCCTCGCGGTCGACCTCGGTGCCACGCACTCCCGCCTCGCCCTGACCGACTTGGTGGGCACCGTGCTGGCCGAGCACCACGAGCCCATCGCGATCGCCGAGGGTCCGGCGCCGGTGCTCGACCGTGTCGTCGAGGTCGGCGTCGACCTGCTGGCCACCGCTGGCCGGCCGGTCAGCGACCTCGTCAGCGTGGGCGTCGGCCTGCCCGGTCCCGTCGAGCACTCGACCGGCCGGCCCATCAACCCGCCGATCATGCCCGGGTGGGACGACGCGGACGTCCCCGCGCTCCTGTCCCGCAAGCTGCGCGTCCCCGTGCTGGTGGACAACGACGTGAACGTGATGGCGCTCGGCGAGCACACGTCGCAGTGGCCGGACGTCGACCACCTGCTCTTCGTCAAGGTCGCGACGGGCATCGGCGCCGGGATCATCTCCGACGGCCAGATCCGTCGCGGCGCCCAGGGCGCGGCCGGCGACCTCGGGCACATCGCCGTGCCGGGCGGCCTGGACCTGCCCTGCCGGTGCGGGAACACCGGCTGCCTCGAGGCGGTCGCCAGCGGACCTGCCATCGCGAGCGCCCTGAAGAACGCCACGACGAGCGCCGACGTCGTCGCGCTGGTGCGCGCCGGCGACCTGGACGCCAGCCGCGAGGTGCGCGAGGCCGGTCGGCACATCGGCGAGGTGCTCGCCGCGTGCGTGAGCATGCTCAACCCGTCGGTCATCGTCATCGGCGGCGTCGTGGCCGAGGCGGGCGAGCACCTGCTGGCAGGCATCCGCGAGGTCGTCTACCGTCGCTCGCTGCCGCTGGCCACCCAGCACCTGCGCATCGTCGCGTCCCGCACCAAGGGCCGCGCCGGAGTGCTCGGCGCCTCCGCCATGGCCTCCGAGCACGTGCTGTCCGCCGCCGCCATCGACGCCCTGATCAGCTAGGAGACCCCGCCGTGACCGATCAACGTCGAGCCCTCGTCGTCCGGGGCGGATGGGACGGGCACGCGCCCGAGGAGGCCGCCGAGCTCTTCGTGCCGTTCCTGCGGGAGCACGACTTCGACGTCGTCGTGGAGGGATCGCTCGAGGCCTACGCGGACGCCGAGCTCATGGCCGCGACCGACCTGGTGGTGCAGTGCTGGACCATGGGCGACATCCTGGCCGACGAGCTCCGCGGCCTGCGCACCGCCGTCGCTGCGGGCACGGGGTTCGCCGGCTGGCACGGCGGGATCATCGACTCGTTCCGGATCGCCACCGACTACCTGCAGCTGGTGGGCGGCCAGTTCGCGGCACACCCGGGCGGCGCGCTGGTCGAGCACACGATCAACATCACCGGCGACCACCCGATCGTCGCGGGAGTCCACGACTTCACGCTGCGCTCCGAGCAGTACTGGCTGCTCACCGACCCGCTCAACGACGTCCTCGCCACGACGACGATCGCTCCCGGGCCCGACGACCCCTGGCACGCGCCCGTCACGTCGCCGGCCGTCTGGACCCGCCGCTGGGGCGCCGGTCGCGTGTTCGTCTGCGCACCCGGACACCTGCTGGCCGACCTCGAGGTGCCCGCCGTGCGGACGATCATCGAGCGCGGCCTGCTGTGGGCCAGCCGGTGAGTCAGCCGCGCTCCCGGTAGACGTACCGCTCGGCCGGCTGGAACCCGAGGCCGGAGTAGAGCGCCGCCGCGGCCGTGTTCTCGGCCTCGACCTGCAGGAACGCCCGTCGCGCCCCCCGCTGGGCAGCCTCCCCGAGGGCCCGCACGGTGAGTGCCCGACCCAGCCCGTGGCGACGGGCAGCCGGCGCGACGACGAGGCAGGACAGGGCGACCCACTCCTCCGCGAACGCGGCGCGGACCACGCCGACCAGCCCCGAGGGGTCGGTGGCGGTGAGGTAGAGCGCCGGCGCCCCGCCGAGCACCGCGCGAGCCAGACGCAGGCTCGTCTCGTCGGCCTCCGATGCTGCGCCGGTGGCGTGCAGCCGGGCCTTCGAACCGGACCACGCAGCGAGCCAGGCGTCGTCGGGCCGGTCGACGACCGAGATCCGCACCGGCCCCGCGGCCGTGCGGGCGGTGCCGCGGGGAGTCTCGATCCCGTCCAGCTCGCGGACCAGGACGTCGGTACGGGACATCACCTCGTAGTCGCGCAGGGCGAGCAGGTCGTCCAGACCTCGCGGCGCCGCCCGGCACACGCGCACGATCGACGGCTGCCCCTCCTGCGCGTACAGCTCCTCGACGCGGTCGAGCGTCGCGGTGATGTCGGACGGCGTGCCGAGTGGCAGGACGCTGTTGGCCCGCCGGGTCAGGCCGCCCGAGAGGCCCACGCGCCAGCCGTCCAGGTCGACCACGCGCGCGGGCGGCCACGTCGCGGACTCGACCAGGGCACCGGGCGCGTCCGGCGGGGTCCACGTGTGCACGCGCAGGTGGACCTCGACGTGCCCCCAGTCCCGCTCCGGCACCGCGACGAAGCCGAGCCGCTCGTACAGCCGCTGGGCGGCCTCCATCGAGTCGAGCGTCGAGAGCACCACGCGCTTCGCCCCGCCGGCGACCGCCTCGCGCAGCGCCGCGGTCATGAGCACCTCGGCGATCCCCCGCCGCCTCGCCTCCGGGGCGACCGCGAGCATGCGGATCTCCAGCTCGCCCGGCTCGGCGATCTCCGCGTACGACGTGCCGTAGGGCGCGAGCGTCACGGTGCCGACGACCACCGGCTCGCCGTCGTCCGTGGGCAGCGTGGCGACCAGCAGGGTCGCCTCGCGTGCCCGCCGCTCGGCGTCCCGCAGCTCGTCCGCGTAGGAGTCGGTCGCGTCCAGCAGCCGGTCGGCCAGGTACGCCTCCGCGGTCAGCGCCCCGGCGTCCGCCACCTGCGGACCGACCGCCACCCGCACGACGGCGCCTGCGGCCACCTCACGCCTCCGCGGGTTCGGCCGCGGCGTCTCCCACGCCGGAGGGCCCCTCCGCCAGCAGCCGCTCGAACCCGGCCTCGTCGAGGATCCGCAGCCCGAGCTCGCGCGCCTTGGCCTCCTTGGATCCCGCGTTCTCCCCGACCACCACGTAGTCGGTCTTCTTCGACACGCTCCCCGCCGACTTGCCGCCGCGAGCCAGGATCGCCTCCTTGGCGCCGTCGCGGCTGAACCGCTCCAGCCCGCCGGTGACCACGACCGTCAACCCCTCGAGCGTGCGCGGCGCCGACTCGTCGCGCTCCTCCTGCATCCGCACGCCCGCCGCCGCCCACTTCTCGACGATCGCCGCGTGCCACTTGTCGTCCTCGCCAGGCTGCTCGAACCATCCCACGACCGCGGACGCGATCGTCGGGCCGACGCCCTCGGCTGCGCCGATCTCCTCCTCGGTGGCCGTCGCGATCGCCGGGATGGACGCGAAGTGCTGCGCGAGCGCGCGGGCCGCGGTCGGACCGACGTGCCGGRTCGACAGGGCCACGATCACCCGCCAGAGCGCCGCCTGCTTGGCCTTCTCCAGGTTGCCGAGCAGAGCCGTCCCGGTCGCGTTCAGGTCCCCTGCCCCGCGGACCACCCCGCCGACCTTCGAGCTGGTGGACAGGGTGAACAGCGGGACCTTGCGCAGCGCGTCCGCATCGAGCGCGAACAGGTCGCCCTCGTCGGTGACCACGCCCGCGGTGAGCAGCGCGTTGGCGGCCTCCCAGCCGAGCGCCTCGATGTCGAACGCCCCGCGCGAGGCCACGTGGAACAGCCGCTCGCGCAGCTGCGACGGGCAGGACCGCTGGTTGGGGCAGCGGATGTCGACGTCGCCCTCCTTGGCCGGCGCCAGCGGGGTGCCGCAGGAGGGGCACTCGGTGGGCATGACGAACGCGCGCTCCGTGCCGTCGCGCAGGTCGACGACCGGACCGACGATCTCAGGGATCACGTCCCCGGCCTTGCGCAGCACCACGGTGTCCCCGATGAGCACGCCCTTGCGCGCGACCTCGCTGGCGTTGTGCAGCGTCGCCATCTCGACGGTGGACCCCGACACGAACACCGGCTCCATCACCCCGTACGGCGTCACGCGACCGGTGCGCCCGACGTTCACGCGGATGTCGAGGAGCTTGGTGTTCACCTCCTCGGGCGGGTACTTGTACGCGATCGCCCATCGCGGCGCCCGGCTGGTGGATCCGAGCCGGCGCTGCAGCGCGATCTCGTCGACCTTCATCACGATGCCGTCGATCTCGTGCTCGACGTCGTGCCGGTGCTCGCCGTAGTACGCGATCATCTCCCGCACTCCGTCGAGGCCCTCGACGATCCGCGTGTGCCCGGACACCGGCACGCCCCACGACGCCAGCAGGTCGTACACCTGCGACTGCCGCTCGATCCCGGTCCCCCGCCCGGCACCCCAGACGAGCGCGCCGATGCCGTGCGCGTACATCCGCAGGTCCCGGGACGCGGTGACCCGCGGGTCCTTCTGCCGCAGCGAGCCCGCAGCCGCGTTGCGCGGGTTGGCGAACGGGCTCTTGCCCGCCTCGACCTGGGACGCGTTGAGCTCGGTGAACGCCGCGACCGGCAGGAACACCTCGCCGCGGATCTCGATGCGGTCGGGGTGCGTCGCGGGGTCCCCGCCGAGGACGTCGGGGATGGTCGAGATGGTCCGGACGTTCAGGGTGACGTCCTCGCCGGTGCGCCCGTCCCCACGCGTCGCGGCCCGGACCAGCCGGCCCTTCTCGTACAGCAGCGCGATGGCCAGCCCGTCGATCTTCAGCTCGCACAGGTAGTGCAGCGCGGCGTCCGACTCGAGGTCCCGGTGCAGCCGGCCGGCCCACGTGGAGATGTCCTCGTCGGAGAACGCGTTGTCCAGCGAGAGCATCCGCTCCACGTGCTCGACGGACGCGAACTCCGTGGAGAAGGTGCCGCCCACCCGCTGCGTCGGGGAGTCCGGGGTGCGCAGCCCGGGGTGCTCGTCCTCGAGGGCCGTCAGCTCGCGCAGCCGCTCGTCGTACTCCTTGTCCGACGACACCGGGGCGTCGCGGATGTAGTACGCGAACTGGTCCGCCTCGATCAGGCCGGCCAGCTCGGCCCACCGGTGTCGTGCCTCGGCGGGGATCTCACGCGTGGCGGCGGGGTCGTCGATCTCGTTGCTCACCGTCACATCATGTCGCGCGGGACCCACACGCGCGGCGACCTACCGGCGGACCCGCGCAGCGACCAGCAGCCCGACGCTGGTGAGCACGCCACCGACCGCGAGGACCGCCCCGACGGCGAAGAGCGCTGTCGACGCCGACGCCACGACGACCTCCGTCGGCTCCCCCGCGACGTCCCACGTGCAGATGGCCTGCGGCGGGACGACGGTGTACCGCACGGACGCCGAGTCGGTGCCGGCCGAGTAGGCCGCCACGCACGGATCCATGTCGTCGTTCTGCGAGGTCAGGGTGGTCACGCCGATGCCGGTGTAGCAGACGACCAGCAGGACCATGCCGACGATCGCCGCCCCCGACGCCACCAGCAGCGCGAGTGCGCGCGCCACGCTCGGCTGTGCTGCAGCCACGCTCAGTCCTCCGCTCGTTCGGCCACGATCCGGGCGGCGCGCACCAGACCGGCCAGCACCGCGCGCGCGTCGTCCGGGCTGCCCTTGCCGGTGACGTCACCGGCCAGCAGCACGACGTCGCGCAGCCCCGCCATCGCCAGTCCCACGGACCGCCACGGCCGGGTGAGCGTATCGGCCTGACCGGTCACGTCCGGACCGGCGCACTGGGAGGACGCCTGCGGGGGCAGCTCGGGCCAGAACGCGAGCCCGCCCTCGACGACCTCGGCGACCTTCTCCCAGCTGCGCTCGTCCAGCGCGGTGACGGCCAGCCCGAACCCGTCGACCTCGGCGGCTCGGATCGCCCCGAGCGAGGTCCATGCCGTGCCGCCGTGCACGATCACGCGCACGCCGTCCAGAGCGCGCGCCACCGCGCCGATGCGCTCGGCGGCCACCGGCCCGGGGACCGAGCGCAGCGCGGAGTAGCCGGAGAACGACGGCAGCACGCCCGCCATCACCTGGGCGAGCAGCGGCTCGTGCAGGAGGACGGTCGGCTCGGCGCCGGGGACGGAGCGGCGGATGGCCGCGAGGTGCTCGGCGATGCCTGCGGCCAGCGACGCGGTGAGCTCGCGGACGGCGCCCACGTCGGAGACCACCCGGTCGCCGCGCGCGAGGTACAGCGAGGCGGCGAGCGTCATCGGCCCCAGCACGGGGACGACCAGCGGACCGCTCCACCCGTGCCCGGCGACCGCGAGCGCGTCGACGTCCTCGCGCACGTACGCCTGAGCCCGGGCGAGGTCCCGGCTGGGCCGGTCGGCGAGCTTCCAGCCGTGCGGTCCCAGCTCGGTGGGCAGCTCGGCGAGGAGCGCGGACGCCCGGCCGACGCGATCGCTCCACGGCCCGCGTTCGGCGAGCGTCACCGTGAACGGGAGGCCGACCACCTCGGACGGGGTGTCGACGAGGTCACCGACCACCACCGTCTGCGCCTCGAGCACGTCGAGACCGGGCCACGGCCCTGTGCCCGTGACGCCCGGCAGCCCCCCGCTCACCGGGTGACGCCGGCGGTGGCGCGCTGCGCTGCGGTCACGGTGGCCTGACCGAGCACGCGGGTGCCGTCGTACAGCACGGCCGACTGCCCGGGGGCGACGCCGCGCAGCGCACCGGCCTCGTCGAGCGCGATCTCGACGACGCCGTCCCGCACGACCGCGCGGCCGGGCACGGCGGCACCGTGCGCCCGGACCTGCAGCGCGCAGTCGAAGGAGCCGTCCGCGTCGGCGAACCACACGGCCCGGTCCGCCTCGACGCTGCGCACGGCCAGGTCGTCCGCGGACCCGACCACGACACGGTTGTTCACCGGCTCGACCGAGAGCACGTACCGAGGCTTCCCGTCGGCGGCGGGCCGCCCGATCGACAGCCCCCGGCGCTGCCCCACGGTGTACGCGTACGCGCCGTCGTGGGCGCCCAGCACAGTGCCCGAGGCGTCGACGATCTCGCCCGGCTGCGACCCGAGCCGCGAGCGCAGGAAGCCCTGGGTGTCGCCGTCCGCGACGAAGCAGATGTCGTAGGAGTCCGGCTTGGCGGAGACCGACAGCCCGCGGGCGGCTGCCTCGGCGCGCGTCTCCTCCTTGGAGGCGACGTCGCCCAGCGGGAACATCGAGCGCGCCAGCCGCTCCGGGCCCATCACGGCGAGCACGTAGGACTGGTCCTTGGCCAGGTCGCGCGCGCGGTGCAGCTCCCGGGTGCCGTCGGCGCGGGTCTCGATGCGCGCGTAGTGGCCCGTGCACACGGCGTCGAACCCGAGCGCGACGGCCTTGTCCAGCAGGGTGGCGAACTTGATGTGCTCGTTGCAGCGCACGCACGGGTTGGGGGTCCGACCGGCCTCGTACTCGGCGACGAAGTCCGCGACCACCGTCTCCTCGAAGCGCTCGGACAGGTCCCACACGTAGTACGGGATGCCCAGCACGTCCGCGGCACGGCGTGCGTCGCCGGCGTCCTCGATCGAGCAGCACCCCCGCGAGCCGGTGCGGAACTGGTCGCGGGTGCGGGACAGCGCCATGTGCACGCCGACGACGTCGTGCCCGGCGTCGACCGCGCGCGCCGCGGCGACCGCCGAGTCCACCCCGCCGGAGAGTGCTGCGAGGACGCGCATCAGGAGCCCGCCCCGACGGTCGCGAGCCCGGCCGCGCGGGCGCGGTCCACGACGCCGGGCAGCACCGCGAGCAGCGCCTCGACGTCGTCGACCGTCGACGTGTGACCCAGGCTGAACCGCAGCGCGCCGCGCGCCGCGAGCTCGTCGACCCCCATCGCCAGCAGCACGTGGCTCGGCCGCGGGACCCCGGCCTGGCAGGCGGAGCCGGTCGACGCCTCGATCCCGGCGGAGTCCAGCAGGTAGAGCAGGGAGTCGCCCTCGCAGCCCGGGAAGGTGAAGTGCGCGTTCGCGGGCAGTCGCCGGGAGATGTCCCGCGGACCCCGCAGGAC
>NZ_JBFUHU010000018.1:0-20563 GCF_056402235.1 Cellulomonas sp. P4_B5_2 | reverse complement strand
CGGGGAGCACCGCCCACCGCACGAGGTCGGCCGCGCCGCGCGGCCGGCCGCTGCGCCCTCGCCTGGGCCTGCGCGCAGCCGTTCAGCTGGCCGGCGACCCCGGCACCCGGTCGAGCGCGCTCGGGCTCAACGGAGCCGCGAGCGGCGGCCGTTGGTCGCTCCTGCCCGCGCGCGAGCCCGACCCGACCTTGCGCGCGCACGCCCTGGCCGCGCAGCTGCTCGACCGGCACGGCATCCTCACCCGCGCGGTCGCCCCGGCCGAGGGGATCGGCGCCCGGTTCGCCGACGTCYACCGCGTGCTCTCGGCGCTGGAGCAGGGCGGGCAGGTGCGCCGTGGCTACTTCGTCGAGCGACTCGGGGGCTCCCAGTTCGCGCTGCCGGGCGCGGTCGACCGTCTACGCGTCGACGCCCAGGTGGTCGAGCGGTCCGCCGACCAGGACGGTCCCACCGATCTGCAGGTCGTCGTGCTCGCGGCGACCGACCCCGCCAACCCGTACGGCGCGTCGCTGCCGTGGCCGGTCGCCGGACCGGACACCACCGACAACGGCGCAGGCCGGCACCGTCCCGGTCGCAAGGGAGGCGCGCTCGTCGTGCTCGTCGACGGCGCACTCGTGCTCTACCTGGAGCGTGGCGGCCGGACCGTGCTGTCGTTCACGTCCGACACGGGGGTGCTGGAGGCCGCCGCCGAGGGGCTCGCGACGACGGCCCGGACGCGGCACACCGGGCGGCTCACGATCGTGCGGGTCGACGGGGTCGACGTCCTCGAGGGTGCCCTGCACAGCCCGCTCGGCAAGGCGCTCGCCGCCGCCGGGTTCGCCACGACCCCGCGCGGTCTGCGCCTGCGGCAGTCGTGAGGGCCTGTGCCTGAGGGCGACATCCTGCGCCGCACCGCGGACCGGTTCCAGCTCGCGATCGGCGGACAGGTGCTGGTGCGGTCCGACCTGCGCTGGCCGACCGCCGCGACGGTGGACCTCGTCGGGCGGACCGTGCTGGAGACCCGGTCGTACGGGAAGCACCTGCTCACCCGGTTCGACGACGGCCGCACCCTGCGCACGCACCTGCGCATGGAGGGGTACTGGCGCATCGCCCGCACCGGCTCGCCCGAGGCGGGCGCCCGGTCCCCGCAGGTCCGCGCGGTGCTGGCCACGGCGGACTGGACCACGGTCGGGTACCACCTGGGCATGCTCGACGTGGTGCGCACCCGCGACGAGCACACCCTGATCGGGCACCTCGGGCCGGACATGCTGGCGGAGGCGTTCGACCTCGACGAGGCGCTGCGGCGGTGGGCGGCCCGTGGCTCGACGCCGGCGGCGGAGGTGCTGCTGGACCAGACGGTCACCGCGGGCATCGGCACGATCTTCGCGGCCGAGTCGCTGTTCGCCGAGCGGCTGTGGCCGTGGACGCCTGCCGACGCGGTCGCGGAGCCCGGTCGGCTGCTCTCGGTCGCTCGTCACCAGCTGCAACGGGCGGTCGCCGACGGGAGGCCACCCGGGCACGTGCACGGCAGGGCGCGACAGCCGTGCCACCGCTGCGGGAGACCGATCGCCGTGGGGCAGGCGCGCAAACCGCCGATGGAGCGCCCGATCTTCTACTGCCCGCGATGCCAGGCGAACCCGGGCTGACCCCGGAACGCGCAACGGTCCGCGGGCGGGTGCCCACGGACCGTGCAGGAGGACGAGCAGACATCGCTGTCCGTCGTCGCGGGCGCCCGGAGACGACCCGTCGACCGGACGGATCTCCCGCCCGATCATTCACGAACTACCTCAGCTGATGGCGGCGAGCTCCGACCGCGACCGCGCCCACCCGAAGTCGGTGGCACTGGCCACCGACGCCGCGAGGTCCGCAGGCACCGTGTCGGGGATCAGCAGACCCTCGGCGACGGCCACACGGTCACTGACCTCGCGCAGGACGAGCGACATCGGGACGTCGAGCGCCTCGCAGATGCTGTTGAGCAGCTCCGAGGACGCCTCCTTCTGGCCCCGCTCCACCTCGCTCAGGTACCCGAGCGACACGCGGGCTGCCGACGACACCTCGCGCAGGGTGCGCCCCTGGCGCTGTCGCGCATCCCGCAGCACATCGCCGATCTCTCGACGGAGTACAACCATCCGGGCTCCCCCTCTCGCGTCACGTTCCACATCTCCACCGGGAACCGAGGTCCGCTGGGGACCCGGAACCACTGAACCTGGAACCCCAGAGATCTTCGCCGGGAGGATTCCACCGTACCTTGCACCGCCGACACGCGACGGCATGCGCCGTGCCGGGGGTCGAGTGCTCATCACGGTCGTTCCAACGATGCGACACGTCGGAGTGTTCCCGCTCGATCGACCCATAGCCCGTCGCCGCGCCCAGGTTCACCCCGAACGGCCCACGAATTCCACCCCCAGCGCCAGCACGGCGTCCACCGTCTGCGCCCTGACGGCTGCCCGGGACCCGACGAGCTGGAGCGATCGCACGCGGGTGCCCTCCGGCGTCGCGACCGCGACGTGGACCGTCCCGGGCGGGTTCCCGTCCTGCGGGTCGGGGCCGGCGACGCCGGTGGTCGCCAGGCCGACGTCGGCGCCGAGCCGTTCCCGCACCCCGACCGCCATGGCGCGGGCGACGTCCGGGTCGACCGCACCCCTGGCCTCGAGCAGTCCGCGGTCCACGTCGAGCAGAGCACCCTTGAGGTCGGTGGCGTAGGCAACGACGGCCCCGCGCAGGACCGCCGAGGCCCCGGGCACGTCGACGAGCGCGGCCGACACGAGCCCACCGGTCAGCGACTCGGCGACGCCCAGCGACCAGCCGCGAGCGCCGAGGGCCGCGAGGAGGTCGGCCGCGAGCGACACGTCACAGCCCTGGGGCGGGCGGGTGGCTGGCGGTCCGGCGGATCTGCAGGCCCGTCCGCGCGTAGTCCAGGCCGGTCACCACGGTCACCACCAGTGCCGCGCCCATGACGATCGCCGCGACGACCTCGACGAACCCGGGCAGCACGTCGAGCGGCAGGAGGTAGAGGCCGATCGCCACGGACTGCAGCACGGTCTTCAGCTTGCCGCCGCGGGAGGCGGGCAGCACCACGTACCGCAGGAGGAAGAACCGCATCGCCGTGATGCCGAGCTCCCGCACGAGGATGACCACCGTGACCCACCACGGCAGGTCGCCGAGCCATGACAGCAGGACGAGCGCGGTGCCGATGAGCACCTTGTCCGCGATGGGATCCAGGAGCTTGCCCAGATCCGTGACCTGGCCGGAGCGGCGGGCGAGCCAGCCGTCGACCCGGTCGGTCGCGGCCGCCACCACGAAGAGAGCGGTCGCGATCAGCCGGCCGGTGGTGGTGTGCCCGCCGTCGACGAGGAGAGCCCAGGCGAAGAACGGCACCAGCGCGATGCGCAGCACCGTGACTACGTTCGCCAGGTTCCAGGCGGAGGGTACGGCGTCGACCACCCGGACAGCCTAGAGGGGCGCAGGACATGCCCCGTTCACCGATTAGAGTCCGCGTGTGACTCGCCACGCCCGCGCCGGACGTCGTTCTCCCGTCGTGGCGGGCCTCGCGCTCCTCCTGCTGCTCGTCGTGGCTCTCGGTGCGGGGGCGGCCGCGCTGCGCCCCTCGCGCCCGCCGGTCACCGCAGCGCCGTCCGCCACGTCGTCACAGAGCCCCGACGGCTCGCCGACGCCCACCCCGACGCCCACCGCCGACCCCGACGCGGAGTTCTCGATCGTCGCCGCCGGAGACGTGCTCCCCCACCTGCCGGTGCTCTCGAGCGCCCGCACCGCCGACGGCTACGACTTCGGCCCGGTGCTCGGCCCGATGAACCCGTGGATCCAGGGCGCCGACCTCGCTCTGTGCCACCTCGAGGTCGCCGTCACGCCGCCCGGCACCGCGCCCAGCGGCTACCCGCTGTTCGGCACTCCCCCCCAGATCGCGAGCTCCTTGCAGGCCCAGGGGTGGGACGGCTGCTCGACGGCGTCGAACCACTCGGTCGACCGCGGGTTCGCCGGGGTGACCGCGACCCTGGACGCGCTCGACGCGGCGGGTCTGGGCCACGTCGGTACCGCCAGGAACGCGGTCGAGCAGGCGCAGCCGCAGCTGTACCGGCTCGAGCGCGGCGGGCGCACGATCACGGTGGCCCACGTCGCCGCGACCTACGGCACCAACGGCATGCCCGTCGACGCGGACAAGCCGTGGTCGGTGAACGTCGTCGACGTCCCGGCGATGGTGGCGCAGGCGACGGCAGCGCGCGCCGCCGGCGCCGACCTGGTGATCGCCAGCGTCCACTGTTGCGTCGAGTACCAGACGGAGCCGACGCCCGAGCAGGTGGCGATCGACCAGCAGCTGGCCGACTCGGGCGTGTTCGACCTGGTCATCGGCCACCACGCGCACGTTCCGCAGCCGGTCGCGCAGCTGAGCGGCGGGCCACGCGGCGAGGGCATGTGGGTGGCGTACGGCCTCGGCAACTACGTCTCGAACCAGGACGGTGAGTGCTGCTCGCCGAAGACCTCCTCCGGCCTCCTGCTCACCGCGCACGTCGAGGCAACCGGTGCGTTCCCGGCCGAGGGACGGCCTGCCGGCCCGGCGCGGGTCACCGGTGTGGAGTGGACCCCCATCACCGTCGACCGGCTGGGCGGCCACCAGGTGCACGCCCTCGTCGACATCCCGGGTGGCACCAGCACCCTGACCGCCGCGCAGGTGGCGGACCGGACCGCGGACGTGMTCGAGGCTGCGGGCACCGAGGCGCCGGAGCGCAGGGCGCCGACCACGCCGACCGGCCGCGCGCCGGTGGTGGTCCCGCGCGTCAGCGGCTGATGTCCCCCGGCTGCGCGCTGCCGTACAGCCAGCCCTGCCCGTAGCGCCAGCCGTTGCGGTGCAGGTACTCGGCCTGCTCCTCGTGCTCGATGCCCTCGGCGATGGTCACCATCGCCAGCTCGCGCGCCAGCGCACCGAGCGCCCGGGCGACCTTGCCGGCGGTGGGGTCCTCGGGGATCCCGGAGGTGAACGACATGTCGAGCTTCACCCCGGCCACCGGCAGGTCCCGCAGGTAGGACAGCGGCGAGACGCCGGTGCCGAAGTCGTCGAGCAGGATGGGCACGCCCGCCGCGGACAGCTGCGTGAGCTCGTGCCGGATGCGGGTGCCGGACGCCACCAGCGACGACTCGGTGAGCTCGACGACGATCCGGCCCGCGGTGAGCCGGTGCCGGGAGATCTCCGCCAGCAGGGTCGTCGCGAACTCCCCGTCCCCCAGCTGGTCGGCCGAGACGTTCACCGACACCCAGCGCGTCCGGTCGTGGATGGAGGCGACGAACTCGACGACGCGCGTGGCCACCAGCTGCCCGAGCGCGACCGACATCCCCGCTTCCTGGATGAGCGACAGGAAGGAGGCCGGCAGCAGGAGACCGCGCTGCGGGTGCTCCCACCGCACGAGCGCCTCGTAGCCGACGACCCGCGCGTCGGACAGGTCGACGATCGGTTGGTAGTGGACCACCAGCTGGTCCTCGGCGATCGCCGCCGCGAGCTCGCGGTGCAGCTCGGAGGCCGACCCCATCGTCATCGAGGACTCGTAGACCTCCGTGCGACCGCGACCTGAGCCCTTGGCCCGGTAGAGCGCGGCGTCGGCGGCGGCGAGCAGACCCGGGGCGCCCCCCTCGATCGACTCGGGGTCGGCGATCGCGATGCCGATGCTCGCCGCGACGTTCAGCCGGCGCCGGCCCACCCGGACCGCCTCCTGGAGCCCGGCGTGGATGGCGGTGGCCACCTCGAACACGGCACGCGGGCCGTCGAGGTCCTGCACGACGACCACGAACTCGTCGCCCCCGAGCCGCGCGACCGTGCCGCGGCGGGCGGTCGCGGCGCGCAGCACGCCGGCCACGTGCACCAGCACCTCGTCGCCCGCCGCGTGCCCAAACCGGTCGTTGATCTCCTTGAACCCGTCCAGGTCGCAGGCCAGCACGGCCACGCGGTCGACCACCCCGGGCTGCTCCAGCACGGCCTGCAGCACCTCCTGGAGCAGCGTGCGGTTGGCCAGCCCGGTCAAGGGGTCGTGCATGGCGCGGTGCGTGAGCATCTCGGCCTGCAGCCGGGACTCGGTGGAGTCGCGCACCTGGACGACGAAGTGGTCGGGGGCACCGGTCGGTGTCCGCACCAGTGCGGCGTCGAGCGCGACCCAGACCTCATGGCCGTCGGCCCGCTGGTACCGCTTCTCGAGGGAGAACCGGTGCTGCCCGCCGCCGAGCAGCCGATCGACCTCGAGGCGCTCCGCAGGGCGACCCTCGGGGGTGCTGAGGTCCTCCATCCGGTACCCGCGCAGGGCTCCGACGCTCGTGCCCAGCAGCTCGGCGAACGCGGCGTTCGCCTCGACGATCCGCCACTCGACGTCCACGAGCGCCATGCCGATCGGCGCGTTCTCCATCGCGACCCGGAACTGCATCTCGCTGCGCGACAGGGCCGCCTCGACCTCGCGCCTGCCGGTGACGTCGACCAGCGTGGTCAGCACCGCCGCCGCGTCCCCGTCGCCGGCCGGTACCAGCTGGCTGGCCACCTGCACCATGCGCGCCTGGGTGGTGTCGGTCCCGGGCAGCGCGACGCCGACGAGCTCGGAGTCCACGGTCCACCCCGCGCGCGCGACGCCGGAGCGGTGCCCCAGGACCGCCGCGGGGTTCATGGCCAGACCCATCTCGTTGACGAGGACGACGGGCAGGTCGCCCACCGACCGGCCCACGGACGAGGCGGCATCGATGCCGAGGATCGCCGCCGCGCGCTCGGAGATGTCCAGCACGCGGCCGGACAACGACTGGACGAGGACGCCCTCCTTGGTCACGGCCTGCAGGGCGTCGTACCGGTGCCGCAGCTCCCGGGACAGCTCCAGCAGCTCGTTCGCGCGGCGGACCTGGGCGCGCTGCCGGGCCAGCAGGATGAGGACGGCGACGAGCGCCACGATCGCGACGATCGCGATCACCGTGCTGACGACCCCCCAGGGGCCGGAGAAGGGGCTGGTCACCGACCCCCGCCGGACCACTGCCCGGCGTCGTCCTCCTCCGCGCCGTCGAAGTAGTCGGTCGCCACCGGCGGCTCGCCCGGCAGGGATCCGTCCGCGCCCATCGCGTACCGGTCGTCCTCCTCCTCGCCGGGCGCGCCCCGCAGCATGGCGAGCGTCCCCGGCAGGTCGTCCGCCTGGACCAGCACCTCGCGCGCCTTGGAGCCCTCCGACGGCCCGACGATCTCGCGCGACTCGAGCAGGTCCATCAGGCGGCCCGCCTTGGCGAAGCCGACCCGCAGCTTGCGCTGGAGCATCGACGTCGACCCGAACTGCGTCGTGACCACCAGCTCGGCGGCCTGGAGCAGCAGGTCGAGGTCGTCGCCGATGTCCTCGTCGACCGTCTTCTTCACCGCCGCCACCGTCACGTCCTGGCGGTACGACGGCTTGAGCTGCTTCTTCACGTGCTCGACGACCGCGTGGATCTCCGACTCGGACACCCAGGCGCCCTGCGTACGCATCGGCTTGGCCGCACCCATCGGCAGGAACAGCGCGTCACCCTGCCCGATGAGCTTCTCGGCGCCGGGCTGGTCCAGCACCACGCGCGAGTCGGTCAGGGAGCTGGTCGCGAAGGCCAGTCGGGACGGCACGTTCGCCTTGATCAGGCCGGTCACCACGTCGACGCTCGGGCGCTGCGTGGCGAGCACCAGGTGGATGCCGGCCGCACGGGCCAGCTGCGTGATGCGCTGGATCGACGCCTCGACGTCGCGCGGGGCCACCATCATCAGGTCGGCGAGCTCGTCGACGACCACCAGCAGGTACGGGTACGTGGCGATCTTGCGCTCGGACCCCGGCAGCGGCTTGACCTTGCCCGCGCGGACGGCGGTGTTGAAGTCGTCGATGTGCTTGAACCCGAAGTTCGCGAGGTCGTCGTAGCGCGCCTCCATCTCGCGCACCACCCACTCGAGCGCCTCCGCGGCCTTCTTGGGGTTGGTGATGATCGGGGTGATCAGGTGCGGGATGCCCTCGTAGACCGTCAGCTCGACGCGCTTCGGGTCGACGAGCACCATGCGCACCTCGTCGGGCGTGGCGCGCATGAGGATCGAGACGATCATCGAGTTGACGAAGCTGGACTTGCCCGCGCCGGTGGCGCCGGCGACCAGCAGGTGGGGCATCTTGGCCAGGTTGGCCGTGACGTACCCGCCCTCGACGTCCTTGCCGACGCCGATCACCATCGGGTGCTCGGTGCGCTTGGCCGCGCTGGAGCGCAGCACGTCGCCGAGCGACACGGTCTCGCGGTCGGTGTTGGGGATCTCGATGCCGATGGCCGACTTGCCGGGGATCGGCGACAGGATGCGGACGTCCGCGCTGGCGACCGCGTAGGCGATGTTCTTGCTCAGCGCGGTGACCCGCTCGACCTTGACGGACCGGCCCAGCTCGACCTCGTACCGCGTGACGGTCGGACCGCGCGTGAAGCCCGTGACCTGGGCGTCGATCTCGAACGCCTCGAGCACGGATGTGAGCGATTCGACGACGCGGTCGTTGGCGGCCGAGCGCACCTTGTGCGGCGCGCCCTTGGCCAGGGCGTCCTCCGCGGGGAGCGTGTAGAGCACGTCGCCGCCGAGCATCGGCTGCTCGCCGCGCGGGACGGGCGTGGTCTGGGGTGCGACGAGCGGGGACTTGGCGACGACCGTCGTCGGCACCGTGTCCGGCGCGGCGTCGCGTGCGAGCTGCGCCTCGGCCTCTGCCTCGGCGGCCGCGACGATGGCCGCGCGGGCGAACGCCTCGTCGCCGTCGTAGCCGTCCAGCCGCGTGTCCTCGGGCTCGTCCACCTGGTCGGCCCGCGCGCGCTTGCGCCCGAGCAGCCCGCGCTTCTTCGCGGGCGCCTCGATCTCGGGGACGGCGGTGTGCAGGGCGTTGATGACCAGGGGTGCGTCGTCCTCGGCCTCGGTCTCCGCGGCGGGGTCGCGGTGGTTGCCGGTGAGCTTGTCGTACACGCCGCGCAGCCGCGGGATCACCTGGTGCACCGGCGTCGCGGTGACGACGAGGACCCCGAAGAACGCCAGGAGGATCAGCAGCGCGACCGCCACACCGGGGGTGATCAGGCTGGCCAGCGGTGTGCCGACCAGGAACCCGACCATGCCGCCCGCCAGGCGCAGCGCGGGGAAGTCGTCCGTGTTCGGCAGGCCGGAGGCGATCTGCACGAGCCCGCACACCGCGAGCGTGATCGCGCCGAGGCCGATCACGATGCGCCCGTTGGCCTCGACCCGCTCCGGGTGCCGCATCAGCCGGATGGCCAGCCCGAGCAGGACGAGCGGGACGACGACGCCGACCTTGCCGAAGGTCCCGGCCACGACGTTGTGCACGACCGTGCCGGCGGTGCCGGACAGGTCCCACCACTCGCGCGCGGCGATGACGATGGCCAGCCCGAGGAGCGTGAACGCGAGGCCGTCGCGGCGGTGCGAGGGGTCGAGGTCGCGAGCACCCTTGCCGACGCGGCGCGCGGTGCCGCCGACGAGGTGCGCGGTGCCCATGAACACGCCCTTGACGATGCGCACCGGCAGGGCCGGCCGGGACGGCGGCGGAGCCGGCCTGCGCCCCTGCGGGCGGGACGATCCGGCCGCCTTGCCGGTGGGCTTGCCGGTGGCGCGCGACGTCGCCGGCGCACCGGAGCGGGCGCGAGGGGTGGACGTACGAGTCGCCATGGTCCTCAAACTAGCCGGGCGACCGGCGAGACGGGCGCGCCCGGGCGCGTGTCGGCCGGACGATCACCCGAGCAGCAGCCCGACGCCCAGCGTCACGACCCCCGCGGCAAGCAGGACGGCCCCGACCCCGAGGAGCACCACGGCCCTGTTCGGCGTCTCACGTCCCCGTCCCATGGCGGAGAAGAAGAACCCGGCGGACATCACGATCGCCGCGAGCAGCACCCCCGTCTGAGCCAGCCAGCGCCAGAACCCGTCCAGGGACGTGGCCTCCCCCAGCAGCAGGCAGACCAGCCCGAGGGTGACCAGTACCCCGGCGTGCGCGTGGCCGGCCCGGTAGAAGCTCTTCTGGAACGCGGTCGCCTGCTCCTTCCCCGTGGCGACGCGCAGCAGGAAGGCGCCTCCGGACTCGATCGCGACCACCGAGAGCGCCACGGCCCCGGCGGTGATCCTCGCGGCGTCGGTGAGCTCGATCATCAGGGTCTCCTCGTTTGTGAACACTGTTATAGAACAGCGTTCTCAGACGAGCGTCAACCCCCTAGACTCGCCGGATGGCCCGCCCACGCGTGCACGACGACGCCCTGCGCACCCGCCTCCTGGAGGAGGCGTCGGCGGTCGTCGCGACCGCAGGAGCGGGTGCGCTCACCGTCCGTGAGCTCGCCGCCCGTGCCGGCACGTCGGCGTCCGCGGTCTACTCGCTGTTCGGCAGCCGGCAGGAGCTGGTGCGTGCGGTCGGCGACGAGGCGTTCGCGCGGTTCGCCGAGCGTCTCGAGGCCGTCCCCCGCACGGACGACCCGGCGGCCGACCTGCTCGGGCTCGGGCTCGCGTACCGCGCGAACGCGCTCGACGGCCCGCACTTCTACCGCGTGATGTTCGGCGCCACGGGCGCCGGGCTCCAGGACGGGACCCGGGGTCCGGCCACGGCGAGTGCGACGTTCACCGTGCTGCGCGACGCCGTCGCCCGCGTGCTGGGGGTGGAGCCCACCGCCGCGCAGGAGCCGGCGCTCGGGCTGTGGGCGCTGGTGCACGGGCTGGTCGAGCTCGAGCTGGACGGGATGCTGCCCGACGGCGCCGCCGAGCGGTACACCCGCGTGCTCCGCGCCGCCGGACCGGGGATCCTCGGCGGCTGACCTGCTCCTGTCAGTGCCTCGTGCCACGGTGGAGCCATGTCCGTGACCCGCGAGAAGGTCCTCCGGTACCGCGTGCACGCGCAGCAGCTGGACCGGCCGGTCAGCAGCCGACGCCGCCCCGACGACGCCGCGATCCTGGACCACGGCGTGCAGCACACCGGTCCGGACGGCGCGCTGTGGGCCCTGGCCGTGCGTGGTGTCCCCGTCTCGGCGCGCGACTGGCCGCACGAGCTCGCTCTGGCGTGGACGCTGCGGGGCGCACCGCACGCCTACCGTCGGTCGGACCTGAAGGCGGTCGAGAAGGCGTTGCGCCCGTACTCCGAGGCCGACGCCGCGAAGCGCGTGATCAACGCCTCGGCCCCCCTCGCGGCCGCGGACATCCCGGTGCTCGACGCGCTCGCCACCGTCTCTCGGACCATGCGCGAGGTCGTGGACGAGCCGATGGCCAAGGGAGCGCTGTCCACCCTGATGACCGCGGAGCTGCCCGACCCCTACCTGCGCTGGTGCGAGGGCTGCGGCGCCACGCACATGTACGAGATGACGTTCCGGCTCGCCGCCCTGCACGCCGGTCTCGAGCTCGAGCCCGGTACGTCTCCCCCGGTCGTGAGGCGCATCCCCCGGTGGCCGGCCGGTCAGGTGGGCGTGCTCGACAGGCCGGCCGACGGTGACGACGGTCCGCTCGACGTGCTGCGCAGCCTCCTGCACCTGCTGGGTCCACTGACCCGCAAGCAGGCCGCGGTCTACCTCGACTCGACGCTCCGGGACGTGTCCGCACGATGGCCCGACGACGCGGTCGAGGTGGACGTCGAGGGGACGCCCGCCGAGCTCCTCGAAGGAGACCTCCCGGCCCTCCAGGACCCGCCCGACGACCCGCTCGTGCGCCTGCTCGGCCCGTACGACCTCTTCCTGCAGGGCCGCGACCGCGAGCTCCTGGTCCCGGACACGGCCCGCCACAAGGCGCTCTGGCCCACCATCGGCCGGCCCGGAGCGGTCCTGGCGGACGGTGAGGTGGTCGGCACCTGGCGGCCACGCGCGAAGGGCGCGACGCTCGCGCTCCAGCTCGACGAGTGGGTGCCGTGGTCGTCGCGCACGAAGGAGGCCGTCCAGGTCGAGCACGAGCGTCTCGCGACGTTCCGTGGCGCCGCCCCGGGATGATCGGGTCCTCCTCGAGCACGCGCTCCACCTCGCCCCGGGTCGCGCTGGCGGGCCGACCTCGGGCAGGCGTGTCAGGGGTCGGTCCTACGGTGGCACCATGCGTTCCCGTTCCTGCGCGGTGCCCACGTGAGCCGCCGCGGCTGGCTCCTCCTGGTCGCCGTCGGCGTCATCTGGGGCATCCCGTACCTGCTCATCAAGATCGCCGTCACCGACGTCACGCCGGTCATGGTGGTGTTCGTGCGCACGGCTCTGGGCGCCCTGCTGCTCCTGCCCTTCGCGGTGCGCGGCGGTGGCCTGCGGGTGCTGCGCGGACACTGGCCCGCGGTCCTCGGCTTCGCGGTGCTGGAGATCGTCCTGCCGTGGATCCTGCTCTCGAACGCCGAGCGCACCCTGTCGAGCTCGACCACCGGGCTGCTCGTCGCGACCGTGCCGATCGCTGCGGTGGTGCTGGGAAGGCTGGTCGGCGACCGGCGTCCCGTGGCGCTGATCCGCTGGATCGGTCTGCTCGTGGGCCTCGGCGGCGTCGCCCTGCTGCTCGGACCCGGTGCCGCCGGGGGTGATCCGTGGGCCGTCACCCAGGTGCTGCTCGCGGCGCTCGGGTACGCCACCGCGCCGATCATCGCCGACCGGGCGCTGCGGGACGTCCCCGCGATCCCCCTGACGGCCACGTGCCTCGGCCTCACCGCGCTGGCGTACGCACCCGTGGTGCTCGTGACCGGGCCGCACCCGTGGCCGCCCGTCGACGCCGTGCTCGCCCTCGTCGGTCTCGGCGCCCTGTGCACCGCCCTCGCGTTCGTCCTGTTCTTCCGGCTGATCGTCGAGGTGGGTGCGGCCCGCTCCACGCTCGTCGCCTACCTGAACCCCGTCGTCGCCGTCGCGCTGGGCGCCCTCGTGCTCGACGAGGCGATCACGGCCGGCGTGCTCGGCGCGACCGCGCTGATCCTGCTCGGCTCGGCGGCAGCCTCGCGGCGACCGCGCGAGCCGGACGTCCTGTCGCCGCCCGACGAGAACGTCACCGCCGACGAGGTCACCCGGGTCACGCCGACCTGAGACGGGGTTGACGACGACGGCCCCGCCCTGGCGAGCAGGGCGGGGCCGTCGTGGATCGAGCAGGTCAGGCCTCGACGACCACCGGGATGATCATCGGGCGGCGGCGCAGGCGGTTGGACACCCAGCGGCCGACCACCCGACGCATCACCTGCTGCAGCACGTGCGCGTCGGAGTTCCCGTTGCGCGCCGACTCCTCGAGGGCCGCGGTCAGCTCCGGGAGGATGTCGTCGAACACGGCGTCCTGCTCGGCGAACCCGCGGGCGTGGATCTGCGGGCCGGCCAGCACCTTGCCGTCGGCCGAGCTGACCACCGCGAAGATCGAGATGAACCCCTCGTCCCCGAGGATCCGGCGGTCCTTGAGCTCGACCTCGGTGATCTCCCCGACGCTCGACCCGTCGACGTACACGTACCCGCAGGGCACGGCACCGACGATCCTGGCGCGCCCGTCGACCAGGTCGACCACCACGCCGTCCTCGGCGAGCACCACGCGGTCGGCGGGGATGCCGGTCTGCACCGCGAGCGCCGCGTTGGCCACGAGGTGCCGGATCTCGCCGTGCACGGGCATGACGTTGCGCGGCTTGAGGATGTTGTAGCAGTAGAGGAGCTCGCCGGCGCTGGCGTGCCCGGACACGTGCACCTTCGCGTTGCCGGAGTGCACGACGCGCGCGCCGAGGCGGGTCAGGCCGTTGATCACGCGGAAGACGGCGTTCTCGTTCCCCGGGATCAGCGACGACGCCATGATCACGGTGTCGCCGGGGCCGACCGAGACCTTGTGGTCGTTGTTGGCGATCCGGGACAGCGCGGCCATCGGCTCACCCTGCGACCCGGTGCACATGAGGACGATCTCGTCGTCGCGCAGGGTGTCGACCTGCTTCTGGTCGATGAGCACGCCCTCGGGCACCTTGAGGTAGCCCAGGTCCGCGGCGATGCCCATGTTGCGCACCATCGAGCGACCGACGAGCGCGACCCGGCGGTTGTGCGTGTAGGCGGCGTCGAGCACCTGCTGGACGCGGTGCACGTGCGACGCGAACGACGCGACGATGATCCGCTTGGTCGAGTCGGCGAACACCTGGTCGAGCACGGGCCCGATCCCGCGCTCCTGCGCGACGAACCCAGGCACCTCGGCGTTGGTGGAGTCGACCATGAACAGGTCGACACCCTTCTCGCCGAGCCGCGCGAACGCCCGCAGGTCGGTGATGCGGCCGTCGAGCGGCAGCTGGTCCATCTTGAAGTCGCCGGTGTGCAGCACGGTGCCGGCGGCGGTGTGCACCGCGACCGCGAGCGCGTCCGGGATCGAGTGGTTCACCGCGATGAACTCGCACTCGAACCCGCCGAACGTCGCGGTCTGGCCCTCGCGCACCTCGCGCAGGACAGGCTGGATGCGGTGCTCCTTGAGCTTGGCGTCGATGAACGCCAGCGTGAGCTTGGAGCCGACCAGCGGGATGTTCTTGCGCAGCCGCAGCAGGTACGGGACGGCGCCGATGTGGTCCTCGTGGCCGTGCGTGAGGATGATCGCCTCGATGTCGTCCAGGCGGTCCTTGATGTACTCGAAGTCCGGCAGGATCAGGTCGACGCCGGGCTGGTGGTCCTCGGGGAACAGGACGCCGCAGTCGATGACGAGCAGGCGGCCGTCGTGCTCGAGGACGGCCATGTTGCGGCCGACCTCTCCGAGCCCGCCCAGTGCGACGACGCGCAGGGCGCCGGCGGCGAGAGCCGGGGGCAGGGTGAGCTCGGGATGCGGGTGACTCATGGGGCTCCTGGTGGGATCAGATGCGGTCAGCCGACGTCAAACCGAGCAGCCCGGCGGCCCGCAGGCCGTCGCGGATCAGCGCGAGCTCGTCGTCGGACGCGGGGACGAGCGGGAGGCGCACCGAGCGCTCGGGCAGGACGCCCAGCACCTGGAGCGCGGCCTTAGCGGCGACGGCCTGGAAGCCGGCGCCGTTGAGTGCGTCGATCGCGGGGATGATCGATCGGAAGATGCGGAGGGCCTCGGCGTGGTCGCCGGCGTCGAAGGCGGCGACGATGCCGGCCAGCTGCGGGCCGACGACGTGCCCGGCGACGCTGACGATGCCCGCGGCGCCGTGCGCCAGCAGGGACAGCAGCGCGCTGTCGTCCCCGGAGTACCACCCCAGCCCCGTGGCGGCGATGGCCTTGGCGGCGGCGTAGGTGTCGCCGCCCGCGTCCTTCATGGCCACCACGCGGTCGTGTCCGGCGAGCGCCTCGATCGTGGCGGGCGCGAACCGCACACCGGTGCGGCCAGGGACGTCGTAGAGCATGACGGGCAGGTCGGTGGCGTCCGCGATGGACTCGACGTGCCGGCGCACACCCTCCTGCGAGGGGCGCGAGTAGTAGGGGCTCACGACGAGCAGCCCGTGGGCGCCCGCCTCCGCCGCCTGCTCGGCCATCCGCACGGCGTGCGCGGTGTCGTTGGACCCTGCGCCGGCGAGGATCCACGCGTCCTGGCCGACGGCCTCGACGACGGCCTGGACCAGCTCCGCCTTCTCGGGCGCGTGCGTCGTGGAGGCCTCGCCCGTGGTGCCGTTGAGCACGAGCCCGTCGTTGCCGTGCTCCACCAGGCGCGTGGCCAGCTGCACGGCCCGGGCGAGGTCGACCGCGCCGTCCGCCGTCATCGGCGTGACCATCGCGGTGAGCACGGACCCGAACGGGCGCGTGGGCGTGGAGGTGCGCGGCATGGGGCCACGGTACCGCCCCACGCCTGCCCGCCGTCGTGGGGTCCGCGCGTCAGGCGCGCAGGTACGTCTCGAAGCGGTACCGCGTGCCGCCGGCCGTCGACACGTGCCAGCCGTGGTCGGGGTCCGTGCCGGCGCGCCGCCACGTCGACGGGTCGAGCGCCGGTGCACGGGTGTCGCCGCCGACGTCGAGGGACACGACCGTGACCTCGACGCGCTGGGCCTGCGGCAGGAGCGCGGCGTACACCTCTCCCCCACCGATGACCCAGGCCTCGCGGTCGCCGACCAGCCGCAGCGCCTCGTCGATCCCGCGCACGACCAGCGCACCCGCAGGCTCGAACCCCGGGGTCCGGGACAGGACGATGTTGTCCCGGCCGGGCAGCGGGCGGAAGCGCGGCGGCAGCGAGGCCCAGGTCGCGCGGCCCATGAGCACCGGGTGGCCGCGCGTGAGCTCGCGGAAGTGGGCCATGTCCTCGGGCACGTGCCAGGGCAGGGTGCCGTCGCGGCCGATGACTCCGGTGGGTGTCTGGGCCCAGATGAGCGACAGGCTCACACGGCTACCGGGGCCTTGATCGCCGGGTGGTACTGGTAGTCGACCACCTGCACGTCGTCGAACGTGTAGTCGAACAGGGAGGCGGCCTTGCGCAGCTCGAGCCGCGGTGCGGGGTACGGGGTCCGGCTCAGCTGCTCGCGCACCTGGTCGACGTGGTTGTCGTAGATGTGGCAGTCGCCGCCGGTCCAGACGAAGTCGCCGACGTCGAGCCCGACCTGCTGGGCGACCATGTGGGTGAGCAGTGCGTACGACGCGATGTTGAAGGGCACGCCGAGGAACAGGTCGGCGGAGCGCTGGTACAGCTGGCAGCTCAGCCGGCCGTCCGCGACGTAGAACTGGAAGAACGCGTGGCACGGGGCCAGCGCCATCGAGGGGATGTCCGCGACGTTCCAGGCGGACACGATGTGCCGGYGCGAGTCGGGGTCGCGGCGCAGGTTCTCCAGCAGCTGGGAGATCTGGTCGATGTGGCCGCCGTCGGGCGTCGGCCAGCTGCGCCACTGCACGCCGTACACGGGTCCGAGCTCGCCGTCGGGGCCGGCCCACTCGTCCCAGATGGTGACGTTGTTGTCGCGCAGGTACGCGACGTTGGACTCCCCGCGCAGGAACCAGAGGAGCTCGTGGACGATCGAGCGCAGGTGCACGCGCTTCGTCGTGACCAGCGGGAACCCGGCCGACAGGTCGAACCGCATCTGGTGACCGAACACGCTGCGGGTACCGGTGCCGGTGCGGTCCGCCTTCGGGGTGCCGGTCTCGAGCACGAGCCGCAGGAGGTCCTCGTAGGGGGAAGGCACAGGCGCGTCCGTCATGGCGTCATCGTAGGTCGCGGGCGGACCGAGATCCGTGCGCCAGCGCGGCGTGGACGCGATACTCCTCGGTATGACGCCGCCGTCGCTGCCCCCCACCGTCGCCGCCCACGTCCCCACCGGGGTCCTGATCGACGGGGCCTGGCGCCCCGCGAGCACCGGTCGGACGTTCGAGGTCGCCGACCCCGCCACCACCGAGACGTTGTTCGACGTGGCCGACGGTGGCGAGCAGGACGCGCTCGACGCCCTGACCGCGGCGGACGGTGCGTTCCCCGAGTGGCGAGCGACGGCACCACGGGTGCGGGCCGAGCTGCTGCGGGCGGTCTTCGAGACCCTCACCGCGCGCACCGAGGACATCGCCGCCCTGGTGACGGCCGAGGGCGGGAAGCCGCTCGCCGAGTCCCGCGCCGAGGTGGCCTACGGCGCCGACTACGTCCGGTGGTACTCCGAGCAGGCCGTCCGCTTCGAGGGTCTCGCCCGACGCGCCCCCTCCGGCGCCAACCACCAGCTCGTCCTGCGCCGCCCGGTCGGCCCCGCCCTGCTGATCACGCCGTGGAACTTCCCGATCGCGATGATCGCGCGCAAGGTCGCCCCGGCACTGGCGGCGGGGTGCACGGTCGTCATCAAGCCCGCCCAGCTGACCCCGCTGACCACGGCGTACGTCGCCGAGATCATCCGCGAGGAGCTGGACGGCCGCGGACTGCCGACGGGCGTGATCAACGTGGTGCCGTCGGCGTCGGCCCGGACGATCTCCGGCCCTCTGCTGGCGGACCCGCGGCTGCGCAAGCTCTCGTTCACCGGGTCGACCGAGGTCGGCGCCGCGCTGCTCAAGGCGTCGGCGGACACCATCCTGCGCACCTCGATGGAGCTCGGCGGCAACGCGCCGTTCCTGGTCTTCGAGGACGCCGACATCCCGGCCGCCGTGCAGGGCGCCGTGCAGGCCAAGATGCGCAACGCCGGGCAGACCTGCGTCGCCGCCAACCGGTTCCTCGTGCACGCGTCGGTCGCCGAGGAGTTCACCGCCGGGCTCACGGAGGCGTTCGACAAGCTCGTCGTCGGGCACGGTGCCGACGAGGGCACGACGGTCGGTCCGCTGATCGAGGCCTCCGCCGTCGACCGGGTCGAGGAGGTCGTCGCCGAGGCGGTCGACGCCGGCGCGCGCGTCCGCATCGGTGGTGACCGACCGAACCGGCGGGGCTACTTCTACGCGCCGACCGTCCTCGACCGCGTGTCCGCCGACCTGCGCGTGATCACCGAGGAGACCTTCGGCCCCGTCGCCCCCGTGGTGACGTTCGGCTCGGAGGAGGAGGGCGTCGCGCTCGCCAACTCCACGCCGTTCGGACTGGTGGCGTACGCCTACACGCGGGACATCTCCCGGGTYATGCGGCTGGCGGAGTCCGTGGAGACCGGGATGCTCGGCGTCAACCGCGGCCTCGTGTCGGACGCGAGCGCGCCCTTCGGCGGCGTGAAGTCCTCCGGGCTGGGACGCGAGGGCGGCGAGGCAGGGCTCGAGGAGTATCTCGACAGCGTGTACGTGGCGATCTAGACGGCGGTCCCTGTGTCACAGTGGCCCGCGTGACACGGGACGACGAGGGACGGGCAGCCGTCCGGCAGGCCGTCTCGGTGTCGCTGGCCACCGGCCTGTACGGCGTCTCGTTCGGCGCCCTGGCCGTCGCTGCCGGGCTCTCCGTGCCGCAGGCGATGGCCCTCAGCCTGCTCATGTTCTCGGGCGGCTCGCAGTTCGCGTTCATCGGCGTCGTCGGTGCCGGCGGGCTCGCGGGCGCGGCCATCGCGACCGCCGGGCTGCTCGGCGTGCGCAACGGGCTGTACGGGCCGCAGGTCGCGCCCCTGATCGACTCCCGCGGCTGGCGCCGGCCGCTGGCCGCGCAGCTGACCATC
Source organism: Cellulomonas sp. P4_B5_2 (assembly GCF_056402235.1). Classification (NCBI taxonomy): domain Bacteria; kingdom Bacillati; phylum Actinomycetota; class Actinomycetes; order Micrococcales; family Cellulomonadaceae; genus Cellulomonas; species Cellulomonas sp. P4_B5_2. The sequence goes on along the minus strand of NZ_JBFUHU010000018.1, from coordinate 1,637 downwards.
GACGAGTCCACCGCCGTCGCGACCGCGCACAAGGCGCCGCACGCGGCTCAGTTCGGCTTCTGGTGGACCGGCGTGGGCGTGTTCGTGCTCTGGAACATCTTCACCTTCGTCGGCGCGGTGGCGGGCGACCGCATGGGCGACCCGGCGAAGTACGGCCTCGACGCGGCCGCCGCCGCCGCGTTCCTCGGCCTGGTGTGGCCACGGGTCACGGGTGCCGGGTCCGGGCTGGCGCAGACGGTGGCCGTCGGAGCCGTCGTCGTCGCGCTCGCGCTCACCCCCCTCGTGCCGGCGGGCATCCCCGTGCTGCTCGCCGCGGTGGTCGCCATCGTCGCGGGCCTCCTCGCGCGCGAGCCGGAGCCGGTCGCATGAGCTCCGTCGGGACATGGATCGCGCTCCTGGCGGCCAGCGCCGTCGTGTTCGCCCTCAAGCTGGCCGGCCACCTGGCGCCCAAGCACTGGCTCGCCGAGCCGCGCGTCGCGCGCACCGCCGCCCTGGTCACCGTGGCGTTGCTGTCCGCGCTGGTCGCCGTCCAGACCGCCACCCGCGGGAACGAGCTCGTGCTCGACGCCCGCCTGCCCGCGCTCGTCGTCGCCGCGATCGCGCTCGCCCTGAAGGCGCCGTTCATCGTCGTCGTCCTGCTCGCCGCGGTCACCGCGGCGGTGCTCCGCGCCCTGGGCATGCCGTGAGACTCGCGGGCACGATCGGCGACACTTGACCGTGGGGTGTCCGACCACCCCCGCCGGCGCAGCGGTCCGCGCGCCCGGCACGCACACGTCTCGGAGGACCCGTGGCCACTCCCGCCCAGCGCAGCTCGCTCGGCTCGCCCATGCTGATTCCCGCCCTCCCGGCCGCCGCGACCCGTGAGATGGTCACCGTCTGATGCCCCTGTTCAGTGAGAACGCCGACGTCTCCGTCCGGCCCGCGGTCCGGGGCGACGAGCACGCGATCGCCCACCTCCAGGTCGAGGCGTGGCGGGTGTCGCACGCCGAGGTCCTGGGGCTGGGCGCGCTCGACCAGCTCGACACGTCGGCGATCGAGGCGCAGTGGGCGGCCGCGGTCACCGCCCCGCCCGGCGCGGGCTACCGCGTGCTGGTCGCCTGCGACGGTCCGACGGTCGTCGGCGTCGTCTCGGTCGCGCCGGTCCCGACGACGGAGGACCGACCGTTCGACGCTCCGGGCGGCGCGATCCTCGCGCTGGAGGTCGAGCCCGCGCACCAGCGGGTGGGTCACGGGTCGAGGCTGCTCGCCGCCGCGGTCGACACGCTCCGCGAGGACGGCGCCGACCAGGTGCACACGTGGGTGCTGGACGGCGACGAGGCTCGCGCCCGGTTCTTGTCGTCGGCCGGCCTCGGACCCGACGACGTCGCGCGTGAGCTCGTCTCCGGGCGCATGCCCGACGGCTCCACGCGCACGGTGACCGAGCACCGCTGGTCGGCCTCGATCTAGCCCCGGTGCAGGCGGCTGGCCGTGCGCAACGACTCGCGCGCGCGTCGCCGGTCCCCCGCCGCGTCGTACGCGAACGCCAGGTGGTACCAGGAGCGCCAGTCGTCCGGCTCGGCCTCGGCGAGCTCGCGGGCCGGCTCGAACGCCTCGCGCGCGGCCGCGCGGTCGATGCGCCCGCCGGGTGAGCGCGGCAG
>NZ_JBFUHU010000017.1:0-21833 GCF_056402235.1 Cellulomonas sp. P4_B5_2 | reverse complement strand
GGGCTCGGTGCTGCGCTGGTCGGGCTGCTCGTCTGGGCCGCGGCCGCGCCCGCCATGGTCCGGCGCCGCAACGTGAACGACCTCGTCACCGCGGTGCTGTCGGTCGCGCTGGTCGCGGTCGTGGCGGTGCGCGACGCGGGCTGGGTGGTCGTGCTCTGCGCGCTCGTGGCGGCCTGGGCGGGCGTCGTCGCGGTGACGTCGTCCCGGTCGGCGCCGGCCGCCGTGCTCGCCCCGCTCACCTGGGCGGCGGGCTCGGTCCGGGCGCTGCCGTGGGTGGCCAAGGGCTTCGAGACGCTGGCAGGTGCGCGCCGAGGTCAGCTGACTGTCGCGCTGCGCAGCGGGGCGATCACCGTCGGGCTGCTTCTCGTGTTCGGTCTGCTGTTCGCGAGCGCCGACCGCGTCTTCGCCAGCCTGATGCCCCGCATCGAGGCGGACCTGCTGCCGGGTCAGGTCGTCGTCGGCATCCTCGTGGCCCTCGTCGCCGCCGCCTTGGCGCACCTCGCCCTGGCACCACCGAGCTGGTCCGACGCCCGCCTTGCGCCACGCGCGTCGGCGAAGCGCGGTGAGTGGCTCGTGCCGGTGCTCGCGCTGGACGCGATGGTGCTGCTGTTCGTGATGGTGCAGGTCGGCGCGCTGCTCGGGGGGCACCGGCACGTGCTGGAGACCGCCGGCCTGTCCTACGCGCAGTACGCGAGGGAGGGGTTCGCGCAGCTGGTGGTCGTCACCGCCCTCACGCTCGTCGTTGTGGCCGTCGCCGCGCGCCGGGCACCGCGGGAGACGCCGCAGGACCGGTTGCTGTCCCGGATCGCGCTCGGTGTGCTGTGCCTCGGCACGCTCGGGGTCGTCGCCTCCGCGCTGCGCCGGATGGACCTGTACGTCGAGGCGTTCGGGCTCACGCGGCTGCGCGTGTTCGTCACCGTGGTCGAGATCGCGCTCGCCGCCGTCTTCGTGCTCGTCCTGGTCGCGGGGATCCGGTGGCGTGGCCGGTGGCTGCCCCGGGCCGTGGTGCAGGTGGTCGCGGTCGCGATGCTCGGGCTCGCCCTGGTGAACCCCGACGCGCAGATCGTCCGGCACAACACGACGGCGGACCTCACGGGCACGCTCGACGCCGGCTACCTCGCGGGCCTGTCCGCGGACGCCGTCCCCGCGTTCGCCCAGATCGACGACCGGGACCTTCGCTCCTGCCTGCTCGCCTCCGCGGCCGTGCCTCCGACGGAGGGCGTCGCCGAGTGGAACCTGGGCCGCGAACGTGCCCAGGGCGTGCTCTCGGGCGCGTCCACCGACGCGAGCTGTGACTGACGCTCGTCAGACGAGGAGTGCGCCCTCCTCGACCGGTTCTGGCTCCTGGCTGCGTGGCCGCGCCGCGAGGGTTGCCAGCCCTAGCACCACGAGCGCGATGACGAACACCGTGATCACGTACGCGGGGGTGAGCCGGTCGGCCAGGACGAGCGCCAGGGCTGCGAGCGAGATCACGACGACCCGCACGAGGGTCCGCTGCTCGTCCAGCCAGACGCCCACGGGACCGGTGCTGACCCCACGGCGGTCCCCCGCGTCCCGGAGCCAGGCCGCGGCGGACGACGACGAGGCGCGGAGCCGGCGGGCGGCTGTGGTGCCACCCGCGACGAACGCGATGATCGCCAGCAGCAGCCCGAGCACCAGCCCGACGCGCAGCCCGATGCGCAGCAGCGACACGAACTGGTCGTAGATCGACACCGCGGTGTCGACCCGTTGCACGGTGGGTGGCAGCGAGCTCGCGTAGAGCGACCTGCCTATCAGGAGCGCGAACCCCAGCAGCAGCATCGCGCCGGCGAGCGAGAGACCGGCGACGACGAGGGCGCGTGACCGGTGCTGCGCGGCGAGCACACCGGCGGCGAGCAGGCCCAGCGACAGGTAGGGCAGCAGGCCGCCGACGATGTCGATCAGCCGGTACGCGCTCTGCAGCCGCACCAGGTCGGCGCTGGAGGCGATCGGGAAGGACACGTTGATCGTCGGGATACGGCTCACGATCGTGAACCCGGCCTGCTCGAGCGACGTCTTGACCTGCTCGATGATCGGCGTGATGTCCAGCGTGAGGGCGCCGCTGTCGCTGATCTGCGCGAGGGCGTCCGGATCACCACGCAGGGTGGCGACGATCTGCTCGTGCGCGGCCCGGTTCGCCTCCTCCCAGACGTTCTCGAACGCGTCGGAGCTGACGATCTTGGTCACGTTCTTGCGGATGAACCCGGTGATCGCCTCCTGCAGCGGGGCCTGGAGCGACTGCACCGCACCGGACACGACCGGCGGGAGGTCCAGGTTGGCCACCGCGTCCGTGGCCTGCGTGGTCAGCTCCTCCACGTTCAGCGCGTCGACGACGGCCACGGTGATCCGGTTCGACACGGCCGACTGGACCAGGGGGTCCTGCGCGATGGGTGCCACGGTGTCGACGTAGCGCTCCGTGTCCACCACCAGCCCGCGTGCCCAGCTGCCGACGACCGCGACGGGGGCCAGCAGAGCGCCGATGAGGATGAGGATCACGGCTGCCGTCGAGCGACCGACCTTGCGCCGCGGGCGTGGCACTGCCTCGCTGGGCGCACCGGCACGCAGGCGCGCGTTCTCGGTCTCCAGCAGCTGCAACCGTGCGAGCAGCACCGCACGGTCCTCGGTCCCGACCGCAGGCGGGACCTCCACGTCGATGGCGGTGGGGATCTCGAGCGTGTCGTTCTGCGCGTCCGCGGGTCCGGTGTCGGGCGGAGCCCCGTCGTCCGGGGTGATCTCCTCCGGCGTGACGTCGGGCGAGGCGGTGTCCGGCGTCTCGGACGGCGGGTCACCCGCGGGCGGCGCGGGCGAGGCACTCCTCGCTCGGGGCTTACGGGGTGACGGCTTGTCCTCGGCCACGGTGCCCTCCCGAGATGTCCGACATGCGGCGATGGGTCGAGCATGGCAGTTGCGCAGGTCAGCGCGCGAGCATCGGGGGCTGCGAGATTGCCGGACGCGGGCGCGGGACCGTCGAGCCGCGTCCCGTCACCGGTACCGTGCGAGTCGAGACGAACGCCGCCCGCGAGCCCCCTCGCCCTCCGTCCTGGGAAGCCCGATGCCGACACGCCGCACCACCGGACCCGTCGTCCTGGCACCCTCGGACCCGCGCAAACCGCCGCTCTGGCTGCCGCGCGCCCTCGTCATGACGACCGTGGCCGTCTTCCTCGGTCTGTTCGCGTGGAAGGCGCTGGCCCAGCTCGGCAACGTCATCTTCATCATCGTGATCTCGTGGTTCCTCGCGCTGGCCATGGAGCCGCTGATCCGCTGGCTGGTGGCGCACGGCGTCCGCCGCACGCGTGCGACCGGCATCGTCATGCTCGTCTCGCTGGTGGTGATCGCGGGCGTGATCGCGCTCTTCGGCGGCCTGTTCGTCACCCAGATGATCGAGCTGGTCCAGTCGCTCCCGGACTACTACGTGCAGGTCGCGGAGTGGCTGGACGAGCGCCTGGGCGTCGAGGTGCCGGCCGCCGACGAGCTCCTGGTCAACCTCGGCGCCCACTGGCAGGACCTGGCGCCGGGACTGCTGGGGATCGGCTCCTCGATCATCGGCGGCCTGTTCACGTTCACGTCCGTGCTCCTGGTCATGTACTACATGGCCAGCTCCGGGCCCAAGTTCCGTGCGGCGATCTGCCGGCTGCTGGCACCCGCTCGGCAGCGGGAGGTGCTGCACCTGTGGGAGGTGTCGCAGGAGAAGGTCGCGGACTTCATYAACTCCCGCATCGTCCTCGCGGCGCTCTCGACCGCGATCACGTTCGTCTTCCTCACCGTCCTGGGCATCCCCTACGCCCTTCCCCTGGCCGCCTTCACCGGTGTCGTCTCGCAGTTCGTCCCCACCATCGGCACCTACATCGGCGGCGCGCTGCCGATCGCGGTGGCGCTGGCCGTCGACCCGATCAAGGGCCTCCTGACGCTGGCGTTCATCGTCGGGTACCAGCAGGTGGAGAACCTGCTGTTCGCCCCGAAGATCTCGGCGCGCTCCATGGAGATCAATCCCGCCGTCTCGTTCCTCGCGGTGATCGGGTTCGGGGCCGTCTTCGGCCCGATCGGTGCGTTCCTCGCTCTTCCGGTGGTCGCGACCATCCAGGCCGTGTCCTCGACCTACGTGCGCCGCCACGACCTCGTGGACGACGAGCTGCTGCAGGAGGACGAGAAGCTCGCGAACGAGAACCGCGACTGGGTGGACGTCCCGGACGACGACACCCCCGAGACGGACGACGACCGACCGGCGGATCAGCCGTAGAACACCCGCTCGACGACGACGCGGGCCCGCCGCGCCGTGCGGAGGTAGTCCTGCTCCAGCTCGCCGCCTGAGCCCGCCGGGTAGCCGACCACCCGGGCCAGCCCCGCGAGCGCCTGCCGGTCGTGCGGCAGCACGTCCGCGTGCGCTCCCCCGCGGCCGCTCCAGAGCACGTTGGCGTCCCGGAGCCGGGAGGCCAGCAGCCACGCCTCGGCCAGCACGCGCCCGTCATCGGCGTCGAGCAGGCCCGCCGCGGTCGCCGCCTCGAGCGCCTCGAGGGTGGCCGTGGTGCGCAGGGACGGCACCTCGTGCGCGTGCTGGAGCTGGAGAAGCTGAGCGGTCCACTCGACGTCCGCGATGCCCCCGCGCCCCAGCTTCAGGTGGCGGGCGGGCTCCACCCCGCGCGGGAGCCGCTCGGCCTCGACGCGCGCCTTGATGCGGCGCACCTCGCGCTCAGCCGCGGGGTCGATCCCGCCTGCCGGGTAGCGCATCGGGTCGATCAGCCGCACGAAGCGGTCGCCCAGCTCGTCGTCGCCGGCCACCGGGCGCGCCCGGAGCAGCGCCTGGCTCTCCCAGGTGGCGGACCAGCGGCCGTAGTACTCGGCGTACGCGTCGAACGACCGGACCAAGGGACCGTTGCGGCCCTCCGGACGCAGGTCGGCGTCGACCTCGAGCGTCGGCTCCGGCCCGACCGAGCCGAGCAGGGTGCGCAGCCGCGTCGCCACCTGGAGCGCGAACTCCTGCGCCCGGACCGGGTCCGCACCCTCGAGCGGGTCGTGCACGAAGAGGACGTCGGCATCCGACGAGTAGCCCATCTCCCCGCCGCCCCACCGGCCCATGGCGACCACCAGCAGCCGGGTCGGGCTCGCGTCGAGACCGCGGTCGGCGCGCACCACGGACTCGGCCACCCGCAGCGCCCCGACGAGCACGACGTCGGCCGCGACGCTCAGGCTCTGCGACGCGCGCTGTCCGGTGACGACGCCCAGCACGTCGGCGGCCGCGGTGCGGGCCAGCTCGCGCCGACGCAGCCCGCGCAGGGCGGTCACCGCAGCCACCGCGTCGTCGGAGCGCGTGAGGATCGCGTCGGCCTCGGAGGTCAGCCGTGCGAGCGTCCGCGGCACCAGGTCGGCGTCGTCGGCGAGCCAGGTGACCGACTCGGGGCTCCTGGTCAGCGCATCGGCCACGTACCGGGACGTGGAGAGCACGGTCGCGAGCCGGCGGGCGGCTGTGCCCGAGTCCCGCAACAGCTTGAGGTACCAGTGGGTGGTGCCCAGCTCGTCGGAAAGCCTCCGGAACGCCAGCAGTCCGCCGTCCGGGTCGGCGCCGTCCGCGAACCAGCCGAGCATCACCGGGAGCAGCTGACGCTGGATCGACGCGCGCCGCGAGACGCCCTCGGTGAGCGCAGCGATGTGCCGCATCGCGCCGGCCGGGTCGGTGTAGCCGATGGCGGCCAGCCGGGCCTTGGCCGCCTCGGGCGCGAGGCTGGCCTCCGCCGTCGACAGCTGGGCGGTGGCAGGCAGCAGGGGCCGGTAGAACAGCTCCTCGTGCAGCCCACGGACCTCGCGACGCGTCGAGCGCCACCGCTCGAGCAGGCCGTCGGCGCCCTCCGCCCGCATCCCGACCGAACGCGCCAGCCGCCGCAGGTCCGGCTCCGAGGTCGGCATGAGGTGCGTCCGACGCAGCCGGTAGAGCTGGATCCGGTGCTCCAGGACGCGCAGCAGGCGGTAGCAGACGGCCAGCTGCGCGGCGTGCGACCGGCCGACGTACCCGCCCGCGGCCAGGGCGGCGAGCGCCGTCAGGGTGCTCGGGCTGCGGATCGAGTCGTCCGCCCGGCCGTGCACGAGCTGGAGGAGCTGGACGGTGAACTCGACGTCGCGCAGTCCGCCGACCCCGAGCTTGAGCTGGCGGTCGGCCTCCGCAGCCGGCACGTGGCTCTCCACGCGCCGCCGCATCGCCTGCGAGTCCTCGACGAAGTGCTCGCGCGTCACCGCGCCCCACACGAACGGCTGCGTCATCTCCACGTACTCGCGCCCGAGTGCCTCGTCCCCGGCCAGTGGCCGCGCCTTGAGCAGCGCCTGGAACTCCCACGTCTTGGCCCAGCGCTCGTAGTACGCCTTGTGGCTCGCGATCGTGCGGACCAGCGGCCCGTCCTTGCCCTCGGGGCGCAGCGCGGCGTCGACCGGCCAGAGCGCCGGCTCGGCCGACGGCGTCGAGCACGCCCGCGCGAGACCCGCAGCCAGCCGGGAGCCGGCGGCGAGCGCCTCGGCCTCGTCGACCCCGTCGACCGGCTCCGCCACGTAGATGACGTCGACGTCGCTCACGTAGTTGAGCTCGCGCCCGCCGCCCTTGCCCATGCCGATGACCGCGAGGCGGACACCGCGCCCGTGGTCGTCCAGGTCCRCCCGGGCCAGGGCGAGCGCAGCCTCCAGCGCAGCCCCGGCCAGGTCGGCCAGCGCCGCGGCGACGCCGGGCAGCCGGCTCAGGGGGTCCGGGCTGGTGAGGTCGGTCGCCGCGATCCGCAGCAGCCGCGTGCGGTAGGCGAGCCGCATCGCGTCGGTCCCCGCCGCCCCCGCCACGGTGGCCACGGGGACGTCCGCGTCGGCATCGGCCTCCACGGCCGCGAGCAGCTCGGCGCGGACGGCCTCGACGGGCACGCCCGTGCCCGGCGACTCGTCGAGGAGCACGCGCAGGTTCTCCGGGTGCGCCACCAGCGAGTCGCCGAGCGCGACCGACGCGCCGGCGACCGCGAGCAGCCGCGCGCGGGCCGGGCCGTCGTCCTCGAGGAGGGAGCGCAGCACCGCCAGCAGGTCCGGGTCGCCCACGACCGCGCCGGCCAGCTTGGCGAGCGTCAGCAGTGCCTGGTCGGGGTCGGCGACGTCCGCCAGCGGGGCGATGAGCACGTCCGCGGGCGCGTCGAGGACGCGCAGCAGCGCCGCATCGCCCAGCAGCCGCTCGGCCCGCTTGGCGTCCGACACCCCCGCCCGCGTGAGGCGGCCGGCGAGCGTCGACCCGCGTCCGTCCGGCGAGCTCACAGGACCGGCAGGAACCGCCGCAGCTCGTACGGCGTCACCTGGGAGCGGTACTCCTCCCACTCCTGGCGCTTGTTGCGCAGGAAGTAGTCGAAGACGTGCTCGCCCAGCGTCTCCGCGACGAGCTCGGACTTCTCCATGATCGAGATCGCCGCGTCGAGCGAGGTCGGCAGCGGCTCGATTCCCAGCGCGCGGCGCTCGGCGTCGGTGAGCTCCCAGACGTCGTCCTCGGCGCCCTCGGGCAGCTCGTAGCCCTCCTCGACACCCTTGAGGCCGGCGGTGAGGAGCAGCGCGTACGCGAGGTACGGGTTGGTGGCGGAGTCGACCGCGCGGTACTCGATGCGGCTCGAGTTGCCCTTGCCGGGCTTGTACATGGGCACCCGGACCAGCGCCGACCGGTTGTTGTGGCCCCAGCAGATGTAGCTCGGCGCCTCGGCACCGCCCCAGAGGCGCTTGTAGGAGTTCACGAACTGGTTGGTCACCGCGGTGATCTCGGCCGCGTGCGTGAGCAGGCCGGCGATGAACGAGCGTGCGGTCTTGGACAGCTCCAGGTGGCCGCCGGCCTCGTGGAACGCGTTGCGGTCGCCCTGGAACAGGGAGAGGTGCGTGTGCATGCCGGAGCCGGGCTGGTCGGCCAGCGGCTTGGGCATGAAGCTGGCGAAGACGCCCTGCTCGAGCGCCACCTCCTTGACCACCGTGCGGAACGTCATGATGTTGTCCGCAGTGGTCAGCGCGTCGGCATAGCGCAGGTCGATCTCGTTCTGGCCCGGCCCGGCCTCGTGGTGGGAGAACTCGACCGAGATGCCCATCGACTCGAGCATCGTGATCGCGGCGCGCCGGAAGTCGTGCGCGGTGCCGCGCGGCACGTGGTCGAAGTAGCCGCCCTGGTCCACCGGGACCAGCGGCAGGGCCGGGTCCGCGGGGGCGTCGAACAGGTAGAACTCGACCTCGGGGTGCGTGTAGAACGTGAACCCCTGGTCGGCCGCCTTGGACAACGCGCGCTTGAGGACCGTGCGGGAGTCCGCCAGCGACGGCTCACCATCGGGCGTCAGCAGGTCGCAGAACATCCGGGCGGTGCCGTGCCGCTCCCCCCGCCAGGGCAGGATCTGGAACGTGGACGGGTCCGGCTTGGCGATCATGTCCGCCTCGTAGACCCGAGTCAGGCCCTCGATGGCGCTGCCGTCGAAGCCGATCCCCTCCGAGAAGGCAGCCTCGAGCTCGGCGGGGGCTACCGCCACCGACTTCAGGATCCCGAGCACGTCGGTGAACCAGAGACGGATGAAGCGGATGTCCCGCTCCTCGACCGTGCGGAGCACGAACTCCTGCTGCCTGTCCATGCGGTACATCCTGCCTGATGAACGGCCCTGCGCAGCGCTGGTGTCCGGAGCGCGTCGCACGAGATGGTTAGGCTCGGTCATATGCCCTTCCCCCGCATCGCCCTCGCGCAGATCGACACGCGTGTCGGCGACGTCGACGTCAACGCCCAGAGCGTCCTCGACTGGTCCCGGACGGCCGCGCAGGCCGGCGCTCACCTGGTCGTCTTCCCCGAGATGACGCTCACCGGGTACCCCATCGAGGACCTGGCGCTGCGCGCGTCGTTCCGCCGTGGGGCCGAGGCGGCGCTGCAGCGCACCGCGGCCGCGCTGGCGGACGAGGGGCTGGGTGACCTGGCGGTCCTCGTCGGCACCGTCGGGGAGAAGCTGGTGACGCCGGTGCACGAGCCGGGCGCGCCCGAGGGCCCCCGGCGCCCCACCAACCAGGCCGTCCTGCTGCAGCACGGCAAGGTGCAGGTCCGGTACGACAAGCACCACCTGCCCAACTACGGCGTGTTCGACGAGTACCGGATCTTCGCGTCCGGCGACGACGTCTGCGTCATCGACGTGCTCGGCCGCCGGGTGGGCGTCGTCATCTGCGAGGACATCTGGCAGGACGGCGGCCCCGTCTCGCAGATGGACGAGAACGAGGTCTCCCTCCTGGTGGTGCTCAACGCGTCCCCGTACGAGGAGGGCAAGGGGTACCAGCGCGTCGAGCTGGCCGCGCGACGGGCCCACGAGGTCGAGGCGCCGGTCGCGTACGTGAACCTCGTCGGCGCCCAGGACGACCTCGTGTTCGACGGCGGCTCGTTCGTCATCGCCACCGACGGCACCGTGCTGGCGCGCGCCCCGCAGTTCGTGGAGAACCTGCTGGTGTGGGACCTGCTCGGGGACGACGACGCTCCCTCGCGAGGCACGGTCGCACCGCCGCTCTCGCCCGACGAGGAGGTCTACCGCGCACTGGTCACCGGCCTGCGCGGCTACGTGACCAAGAACGGGTTCCGCTCGGTCGTCTTCGGGATGTCCGGAGGCATCGACTCCGCGCTGGTCGCGGCGATCTCCGCCGACGCGATCGGGGGCGAGAACGTGGTCGGCGTCTCCATGCCGTCGGTGTACTCCTCCGAGCACAGCAAGGACGACGCGGCGGACCTGGCCAAGCGGATCGGCGCCGACTACCGCGTGCAGCCGATCTCCCCGATGGTCGACGCGTTCGAGAACGAGCTGTCCCTGGACGGCCTCGCGGCCGAGAACCTGCAGGCCCGCGTGCGTGGGGTGATCCTCATGGCGCTCTCGAACTCCGAGGGCCACCTGGTGCTCGCGCCCGGCAACAAGACGGAGCTCGCGGTGGGGTACTCGACCATCTACGGCGACGCCGTCGGCGGGTTCGCCCCCATCAAGGACATCGACAAGTCGCGCGTCTGGGCGCTCGCGCGCTGGCGCAACAACGCCGCCCGCGACGGCGTGTTCGGCCCCGACGAGCTGCCGCCGATCCCCGAGTCGTCGATCACGAAGCCGCCGTCGGCGGAGCTGCGTCCGGGGCAGGTCGACCAGGACTCGCTGCCGCCCTACGAGATCCTCGACGAGGTGCTCGACGCGTACGTGGAGAACGCCGAGGGCCGCGCGGAGCTCCTCGCCCGCGGCTTCGACCCCGCGGTCGTCGACAAGGTCCTCGCCCTCGTCGACCGCGCGGAGTGGAAGCGTCGGCAGTACCCGCCGGGCACCAAGGTGACCGCGCTGGCGTTCGGCCGCGACCGGCGACTCCCGATCACCACCCGCTGGCGCGAGCCGTGACCACCCCGACAGGAGCACCACGAATGACCCAGACGAAGCGCGTCCGCGTGCACCACCTGCGCGAGGCCAAGGAGCGCGGCGAGCGGCTGACGATGCTCACGGCCTACGACGCCGTGACCGCGCACATCTTCGACGAGGCCGGCATCGACATGCTGCTGGTCGGCGACTCGATCGGGAACACCATGCACGGTCACACGACGACCCTGCCGGTGACCGTCGACGACCTGATCCCCCCGGCACGGGCCGTCGCGCGGGCCGCCAAGCGGGCCTTCGTCGTCGCCGACCTGCCGTTCGGCTCGTACGAGGCGGGACCAGCACAGGCGCTGGAGACCGCGGTGCGGATGATGAAGGAGACGGGCGTCGCCGCCGTGAAGTTCGAGGGTGGCAAGCGGGTCGTCCCGCAGGTCAAGGCCCTCACGGACGCCGGCATCCCGGTGGTCGGGCACCTCGGCTACACGCCGCAGTCGGAGAACCTGCTGGGCGGACCGCGCGTGCAGGGTCGGGGCGACATCGCTGCGGAGCTGCTGTGCGAGGACGCGGTGGCGATCGCCGAGGCCGGCGCCGTGGCCGTCGTCCTCGAGATGGTGCCGGCACCGGTGGCCGCCCGGGTCACCGAGATCCTGCAGATCCCGACCATCGGCATCGGCGCCGGCACGGCCTGCGACGGGCAGGTGCTCGTCTGGGTCGACATGGCCGGCATGACGGACTGGTCGCCGCGGTTCGCCAAGCGGTTCGGTGAGGTCGGGGCCGCCCTCAAGGCGGCGGCGGTCGCGTACGCCGACGAGGTGCGCGGCGGAACCTTCCCGGACGCGGACCACCAGTTCGACGCGTGACGACGGCGGCCCGGGCCCTGGTCTGGGCCGCCGCAGCCGCTGCGCTCGGCGTGCTCGTGGCGCTCGCGGTGCCCGTGGCGTCCGGGGCGTACGTCATCGCGCAGCTGGTCTCGTTCCGGGCGCTGCTCTGCCTCGGGGCTGCCGGGGTCGCCGTCGCCCTGCTGGCCGTCCCGTGGACCCGGCGCCGGCTCCTCCCGCTGACCCTCGCGCTCCTGGTCGGGGCGGCCGCCCAGAGGGCGGTGCTCGTGGCGCGATCGGTGCCGCACCCGGCTGCCGCGTCGGGCTCGGCAGAGCAGGTGGTCGTCCTCGCGTTCAACACCCTCGACACGGTGGAGCCGGCCCGGCTCGCCGACCTCGCGCTCGCGCACGGCGCGGACGTGCTCGTGCTGCCCGAGACGTCCCTCGACACCGCCCGGGCGACCGCCGCGCGGCTGGCCGCCTCCGACGAGCCGATGCAGGTGCTCGCCGCCGCCGGGCACCACACGGCGATCGCCGGCACCGCGCTGCTGGTCTCGGACCGCGTGGGCACCTATCCGACGTCCGAGCCGCTCCCGACCGTGCTGGGCTCCCTGCGCGCCGACCCCGACGACCCCCGCGCCTCCCCCGTGATCGTGGCCGCCCACCCGGTGGCGCCGATCGGYCGCGGTGCGATGCCGACGTGGCGCACGGAGACCCGCCTGATCGCGGACACCTGCGCCGACACACCAGGAGCCATCGTGGCGGGCGACCTCAACTCGACGCTGGACCATCCGGGTCTGCAGGACCTCGGCCCGTGCGTCGATGCGGCACGCGCGTCCGGTGCCGCAGCCCTCGGCACGTGGCCGGCCGCCGCCCCGGCACTCCTCGCCGCCCCGATCGACCACGTGCTCGTCGACGGCCGCGCCTGGCGGGTTGTCGGCTTCCAGGTCCTCCCGCGGGTCGGCGGGAGCGACCACCGGCCGGTCCTGGCGACGCTCGAGCCCCGGTAGGGCTCAGGGCTGCTGCTCCTCGTCCTCGTGGTCCCAGTCCTCGGTGCGCGCACGCGCCTTCTCCAGTGCGTGCGTGGCCTCGTCGCGCGTGGCGTACGGACCCATCAGCTTGGTCCAGTCGCTCTGCCGGCCCTCCTCGACCTCGTGGGTCTCGATGTTGAACCAGAAGTTGCCCGCCATGCCGTTCTCCCTTCGCCGGGGGCGGGACCGGCCGCTGACCGGCCCCGATGCCCTCCTGTCCGTAGACTGCCAGGTATGTCGCCCGTGCACGCGCCAAGATCCGCCCTGGTCCCGGGCACGGTGAGCTCTCGTCGAGCCGTCCCGTCGTCGATCGCCCGACCGGAGTACGTCGGCAAGCCGGGACCAGCGCACTGGACGGGCGGCGACGTCCTCGAGCCCGAGATGATCGAGCGTGTCCGGGTCGCCGCACGGCTCGCGGCGCAGGCCCTGGAGCTCGTCGGCCGCCACGTCGCGCCGGGGGTCACCACCGACGAGCTGGACGCGATCGGCCACGAGTTCCTGGTCGACCACGGCGCCTACCCGTCGACGCTGGGCTACCGCGGCTTCCCCAAGTCGCTGTGCACCTCGGTGAACGAGGTCATCTGCCACGGCATCCCGGACTCGACGGTGGTCGAGGACGGCGACATCGTGAACATCGACGTCACCGCGTACATCGGCGGCGTGCACGGTGACAACAACGCGACCTTCCTGGCCGGCGACGTCGACGAGGAGTCGCGCCTGCTGGTCGAGCGCACGCGGGAGGCGCTGGCGCGCGCGATCAAGGCCGTCGTGCCGGGCCGCGAGATCAACGTGGTCGGGCGCGTCATCGAGAAGTACGCGGCGCGCTTCGGGTACGGCGTCGTCCGGGACTACACCGGGCACGGTGTCGGCCCCGCGTTCCACACCGGCCTGGTGGTCCCGCACTATGACGCCGCCCCGGCGTACGACACGCTCATCGAGCCGGGCATGGTGTTCACCATCGAGCCGATGCTCAACCTCGGCACCCCCGACTGGGTCATGTGGGACGACGACTGGACCGTCCTCACGGCCGACGGACGGCGCAGCGCGCAGTTCGAGCACACCCTGCTGGTCACCGACACCGGAGCGGAGATCCTGACCCTGCCATGACCGACCACAAGCACAAGAAGTCCCCTGAGACGGCGTTCGGTGTCGACATCGGCGGGAGCGGGATCAAGGGCGCCCCCGTCTCGCTGTCGGACGGCGAGTTCGCTGCTGACCGCAAGCGCATCCCGACGCCCCAACCGTCGACCCCCGACGCGGTCGCCGCGACGGTGGCCAAGGTCGTCGACTCGTTCGACCTGGCCAAGGACGTGCCGATCGGCGTGACGTTCCCGGCGGTGATCCTGCACGGTGTCGCGCAGTCCGCGGCGAACGTCGACAAGTCGTGGATCGGCACCAACGTGGAGAAGGCGGTGCAGCACGCCACCGGGCGCAAGGTGCTGGCCGTCAACGACGCCGACGCCGCCGGCTATGCGGAGGTCCTCTACGGCGCGGCAAAGGACGTCGACGGGGTCGTCCTGGTCGTCACCCTCGGCACCGGCATCGGGTCCGCACTGATCGTCGACGGGCACCTCGTCCCGAACACCGAGCTCGGGCACCTGGAGATCGACGGGTTCGACGCCGAGTCGCGGGCGGCCGAGAGCGTGCGCGACCGCGAGGACCTCGACTGGGAGCAGTGGGCGGAGCGCCTGCAGCGGTACTTCACCGTGGTCGAGAACCTGTTCTGGCCCGACCTCATCGTGGTCGGCGGTGGAGTGAGCAAGCACCACTCCACGTTCCTGCCGCTGCTCGACCTGCGCACCAAGATCGTGCCCGCCCAGCTGCGCAACGCGGCAGGGATCGTCGGCGCGGCGGCGCTCGCGGCCGAGTCGCGCGGCTGACCCCGTGCGCGACCTCGTCGAGGTCGCTCCGGGCGTCCACGTGGCGACGAGCGCCGTCTACACGACGACCTCGACGCTCGTCGTCGGCGACGACGGCACGTGCCTCGTGGTCGATCCCGCGGTCACCTCGCGGGAGGTCGACGAGCTCTCGTCCGCAATGCGCGACCGCGGCTGGACACCGGTCGCGGTGTGGTCGACGCACGCGCACTGGGACCACGTCCTGGACGGTCCGGGCCTCGCGCACCTGCCCCGGTGGGCGGACGGTGCGCCCGCCACGGACCGCGAGACCCTCGCCGCGGAACGCGACGCCGACGACGAGCTCGCCAGGGTCGGCGAGGCACCGGCACCGATCGCCGCACCCGCCACCGCCTACCCGCGACGGTCACCGGGAGTGCTCGACTGGTCGGGCCGGACCGTCCACGTCCTCACGCACGGCGCGCACGCCCGCGGCCACACCGCACTGGTCGTCCCCGACGTCGGTGTCCTCGTGGCCGGTGACCTGCTCTCGGACGTCGAGATCCCGCTGCTCGACCTGTCCGCAGAAGACCCGGTCGGCGACTACCGCGCCGCCCTCGACCTGCTGGAGTCCGCCCGGGCGCAGGTGGTCGTCCCGGGGCACGGTCGGGTCGGGGGTCCCGACGAGCTCCGGCGTCGGCTCGCGGCCGACCGCGCCTACCTGTCGGCCCTCGTGAACGGCGTCGACACCGACGACGACCGGCGCGCGCTCCCCTGGGCGGCCGCGGCCCACGCCGCGCAGCAGGTCGCGATGGGACGATGAGCGCATGGAGTGGCTGATCGCCGGCGGCATCGTCGCCCTCGTCCTCGTGCTCGTCGCGGTGGACCGGATGGTGGCCCGCGGCTGGTTCGACCGGCGCCGACCGCGCGAGCGCCGGACCACCGGCGCGGTGGCGGGCAGCGGCGCGTTCGGGGCGCTGGTCGACGTGTTCCAGCCGAACCGCGAGTACCTCACGGCCGAGCAGGACCGTCAGCAGCTCGACATCAAGCAGACCGGCGACGCCGCCGGCCAGCTCGACCTCGACTCGGGCGTCGTCCGCCTCGACGAGGACACGCCACGCACATAGCCGTCGCGGTTTGTCGGCGGCCGCCCTAACCTTCCGGGCATGGCACCTGTGGTCACTCAGCTGACGATCGACTCCGCCGACCCGCACGCCCTCGCCCGCTGGTGGCGCGAGGTGCTCGGCTGGTCCTACGCCTGGGAGCCGGTCGACGACGAGGGCGAGGTCGAGATCGAGCCGCCCGACGGCGGCGCGACCAACTGGCTGTTCCTCAAGGTCTCCGAGGTGAAGTCGGCCAAGAACCGACTGCACGTGGACCTGCGCCCGCCCAACGGCTCGGACCAGGCCTCCGAGCTCGAGCGCCTGCTCAGCCTCGGYGCCACGCGCGTCGACATCGGCCAGGGTGACGTGCCATGGCACGTGCTCGCCGACCCGGAGGGCAACGAGTTCTGCCTCCTGCGCGGCACCCCGGACCAGGCGGCCGCCGCGCTCGCCGCGGAGACGTCCGGAACCTGATCGCTCCCCCGCACGGGTGACAGTTGCGTGTCAGGGTCGAAATCGGACGAATCGGTCGGTACCTTCCGGGGATGATCAGTGCCGTACTTCCGGTCCTGGGCGACGTCGCGTGGCAGGACTGGGAGCAGTGGGCCCCGCTCGCAGTCTCCGCCCTGACCCTCGTCGCCGCCCTCGGCGCCTGGATCGTCGCAGGCAGAGCCTCCCGCAGGGCCAAGCGACTGGCCGAGGCGACGCACAAGCAGACCCGGGTGTTCGACGAGCAGGTCTCGATCGCCCGAGAGGCGCTCGAGCTCGCCCGGCAGGAGGCGCAGAACGCGCGCGCCGACGCCGACCGACAGCGCCTGGACGCCGACCGCATGCGCCGGATGCTCGAGGAGTCGCGGCTCGACGACCTCGCCCCGACGATCGTCGCTCGGGCCTTCCCGGAGGGCCCCGGCACCCCCGGCCGGCCCGCCCTGGAGTTCTGCCAGCTCACCGCGGGCGGCCAGGACCGGTGGCGGCTGCTCACCGAGCAGCTCCAGGTGGGGCGCGACGAGACGTACGCGTTCCGCACCGCGCTGACCATCTGGTTCGAGAACATGTCCGACGGCGTCGCCCAGGTGAACATCGTCGAACCCGCAGGCGGCGAGCTGGATCTCCTGCCCGGGCACCCCCTCGTCGTCCCCGCGCGGGAGTCGCGCAGCGTCACCTGGATGCGGCTGTGGACGTCGCGCGACCTCGACAGCGACGCGCGGATCCAGGACCCCGCCGCGTGGCTGTTCAACCTGACCTTCACCGTCACCGACCTCGGCGTCCACGTGCGTGACACCTACGCGTTCGACGGCGACCTGCGGTTCTTCGACCGGGACGGCTCGTGGCTGGTCGTCATGCCCGAGCCGCCCCTGCCGTGGACCTCCGACGTGGCGTCGATGCTGTCCGGCCGCGCGTACGAGTCCCTGCCCGCGTCCGTCAGCTGAGCGCGGCGCGGACCAGCGTCGACAGCTTCTTGCCGTCGGCGGACGCACCAGCACGCGCCGACGCCTCCTTCATGACCGCGCCCATGTCGCGGACCGACGTCGCGCCGACGTCCGCGATCACCGCGCCGACCAGGGCCTGGAGCTCGTCGTCGGACAGCTGCGCCGGCAGGTACGTCTCGATGAGGTCCGCCTCGGCGGTCTCCGTGGCGGCACGCTCGGGGGCGTTGGCGTCCGTGTAGATCTGCGCGGAGTCGCGGCGCTTCTTCACCTCGCGGGCGAGGATCTTGAGCACCTCGTCGTCCGACAGCTCCTTCTCGACGGCACCGGCCTTGGCCTCGAACCGCACGGCACCGATGATCTGGCGCAGGACGCCGGTGCGCTCCGTGTCGCGGGCCTTCATGGCGGTGGTCAGGTCGGACGTCAGCTGGTCGAGGGTGCTCATGGGAGCCATCGTGCCTCGTCGCGGCCGAACGGCGCAGTCGGAATGTGCGAGCTTCTGGCCTACGCTCCGACCATGCCGCAGCACGTGCGAACCGAGCGCACCCTCGGGGCGGTTGGCGCGCTCTCGCTCTGGGCGTCGGGCGGCTGGGCTGTGCTCGGTTACTGGGACCTGACCTTCGTCATCGTCGCCGTGGTCGTTGCTGGGATCGGTGCTGCGCTGCTGTGGGGTGAGCGCGCTGTGGCGCGACGCAACATGCGCGAGCGGCTGGCACATCACCGCCGGGACCCCGACGCGATCTGATGGCGGCGACCTCGGCCCGAGCCGGCGGCGGGGCCCGGGGTCTACCGGCCGAGCAGCCTGCGCCAGCGCACCCATCGCGCTAGGCGCCGCTCGTCGTCCTCCATGCGCCAGCACGTCCAGTACCGCTCCTCCTCGTCGTCGAGCGCCTCCCGGTACGTCGCGGGCGTGGCCCCCCGGGACTTCGACGTCGCCCCCTGCGTGGTCTCCATGCATCTGAGCGTGGCCCCGACGCTCGCGCGCCGAAAGGGACCTCAGTCACCGCTCGGGAACGATCGCCACGGGCTCGCGTGGGTGCCGGCCGACGGGGCGCGGCCGGGGTGGTGGTGGGGGCTACACGGGGGCTACGCACATCCACACAGCGCAACACGCTGCACATTCACCACCACGGACAAGCCCCGCGCGGCCCCACATCGCCCGCGGGACGCGCGTCTGTGCAGTTCAGCAGCGATATAGGGCGGATGAGTCAGTCGATACGCCGGGTTCTGTGCTCGCGCGCGGTTGCCCGCACTGCGCGAGTGGCGGCCATCCCTCTACGACGTACGTTGCCGCACGCCTCCAGCGGCCTACCCGGGAGCTCGGGCGAGCAGCCCTCGAACGCTCCCTGTCTGACCTTGCTCCGGGTGGGGTTTACCTAGCCGCACCGGTCGCCCGGCACGCTGGTGGTCTCTTACACCACCGTTTCACCCTTGCCCGACCGGCGGACCGGTCGGGCGGTCTGTTCTCTGTGGCACTGTCCCGCGGGTCACCCCGGGTGGGTGTTACCCACCACCCTGCTCTGCGGAGCCCGGACGTTCCTCGGCGAGCCCGAGGGCTCGACGCGGCCGCCTGACTGACTCATCCGCGCCCACAGCCTAGCCGCCCAGATCCTCACCCATCCGCAGCGCGTCCGGCACCGAACCCGGAGCATGGAGACCATCACCGGACTGACCCGCCGCGAGCGCGTGATCCTCGCCCACCTGGCCCTGCCGCTGACGCTCAGCGAGATCGCGGCCGCACTCTTCGTCACCCGGAACACCGTGAAGTCGCAGGTGCGCTCGATCTACCTGAAGCTCGGTGTCGCCGACCGCGAGTCGGCCCTGTCGGCCGGTCGGGCACGCGGACTCGTCCCGGAGGACCTGGGCGGGCTCGAGCCGCGCCGGCAGCTGCTCGGCGTCCCGGCTCAGACGTCGACGCGGTAGGTCAGGGACAGCTCGTCACCCGAGCCGCCCCGGATCCCCCAGTTCTCCGGCGGGCTCTCGATGATGATGACCTCGAGGTCGTCGGCGGAGATCCCGAGGGTGGGTGCGACGTCGTCGTAGAACGCGGCGATCAGTGCGCGCCGTGCAGCTCGGGACCGGCCGGTGAAGCAGAGGATCTCGACGACCAGGTACTCCTTGCTGCGGGGGGCCACCAGGTCGTCGGCGTCCAGCAGGAGGAAGCGGTGGAACCTCTTGTCCTCGGGCAGCCCCCAGGTCCCGACGACGGCGCGGTGCACCGCGTCGGACACCGAGCCGCGGCGGTCCTGCCACACGTCGCGTCGACCGTAGATCTTGACGTGCGCCATCGGTCCTCCTCCGCAGGTCGTCCGTAGCGCGGGAGCCTACAGTTCACGGGTGCTCGTGCTCCTGCCGCCCTCCGAGGGCAAGACGCCGCCGCGCGCCCGCGGCCCCCTGCTCGACCTCGACGCCCTCAGCGCGCCCGGGCTCACCCCCGTGCGCGAAAAGGTGCTGGACGCGTTGATCGAGGTCAGCGCGTCGCCCGACGGGATGCGGGTGCTCGGTGTCGGCGCGAGCCTGGCCGACGAGGTGGCGCGCAACGTGCGGCTGCGCACGGCGGCGACGGCACCGGCCAAGAACGTCTACTCCGGCGTCCTGTACGCCGCGGCAGGGCTGGGTCGGCTCACGCCGACCGGCCGGGCACGAGCAGCGCAGAGCGTGCGGATCGTGTCCGGCCTGTGGGGGCTGGTCGCGCCCGACGACCCCATCCCCGCGTACCGCCTCTCCATGGCCACGCACCTGCCGGGCATCGGGCACCTGCCCGGTGCATGGCGCGAGGTGATCGGGGTCGAGCTCCAGGCGCGCGCCGAAGGCGAGCTGGTGGTGGACTGCCGGTCCGCGACGTACCTCGCCGCCTGGCACCCGCCACGGTCGGCCGACTGGGTGTCGGTGCGGGTCCTGCGCGAGCTGGACGGGAGGCGGTCCGTGGTGTCGCACAACGCCAAGCACACCCGCGGGGTGCTCACCCGGCACCTGCTCACGCGTCGCGGGCGTGCCCCGCACGACGCCGAGTCGCTGGCCCGCGTGGCCGGCGAGCTCGTCGGCTCCGCGCTCCTCGCGGTCGAGCTCGGCCCTCCGGCTCGAGGCGGCCGCACGCTCGAGCTCGTCGTCGCCTGAATGGCACGCGGACGGCACGTTCCGTGGTGGCTCCTCGCGGTCGTGGTGACCGCGGTCGTGGTGCTGACGGGACTGCTTCCCGCGCAGGACGCCCGCGACCTGGCCGAGCGGACCCTCCCGATCCTGGTCTTCGTCGCCGCCCTGACGGTCGTCGCCGAGATGTGCGCCGGGGCGGGCCTGTTCGACACCGCGGCCGGACTGGCGTCGCGCGTGGCCGGCGGCCGACGCTGGGCTCTGTGGGCGCTCGTGGTCGTGCTGGCGACCGTGAGCACCGCGGTGCTGTCGCTGGACACCACCGCGGTGCTGCTCACACCGGTGGTCATCGCGCTCGCCCGCCACACGAAGACGCCCCCGCTGCCGTTCGCCCTGACCGTGCTCGCCCTGGCCAACACCGCGTCGCTGGTCCTGCCGGTCTCCAACCTCACCAACCTCCTCGCGGACCACACGCTGCGCGCAGCGGGCGTCGACTACCTCCGCCTGATGTGGGCGCCCGCGCTGGCGGCCGTGGTGGTGACGGTCGCCGTCTTGGCCGTCCGCGACCGGCGGGCCCTGCTGGGCGCGTACGAGCCGCCTCCGCCGACCGGGGTCCGGGACCGGCCGCTGCTCGTTGTGTGCGCCGCCGCGGTCGCCGCGCTCGGCGTCGCGTTCGTCGTCGGGGCACCAACGGCTCCCACCGCTGTGGTCGTCGCGCTCGCGCTCCTCGTCGCGACGCTGCTGCGGCACCAGAAGCTCCCCGTGCCCGTCGGCGACCTGGTGCCCTGGCGGACCCTCCTGGTGGTGCTCGGGCTGTTCGTCGTCGTCGCGACCGCGCACGCGCACGGACTCGGCGAGGCGCTCGCGCGCGCTGCCGGGACGGGCGACGGACCCGCCGAGCTGCTGCGACTCGCCGCGGCGGGGGCGCTCGCGTCGAACGCGATGAACAACCTCCCCGCGTACCTGGCGCTCGAGCCCGCCGCCGGCCCGGACCCGCTGCGGGTAGCCGCCCTGCTCATCGGCACCGGGGTCGGGCCGCTGCTCACCCCCTGGGGATCGCTCGCGACCGTCCTGTGGTGGCAGAGGTGCCGCACGGTGATGCTCGCGGTCCCCGCCGGCACCATCGTCCGTCAGGGCGTGCTGCTCGCCCCGCTCGCCGTCGTGGCAGCCACCCTGGCGCTCGTGGCGGCGAGCTGACGGCTCAGGACGACCAGCCCTCGCTCGGCACCCCGACCACGGCGATCTCGTCGCGCTTGTCCGCGAAGAGCCGCACGATGCTCACCGACGCGGGAGCGACGCGCAGCTGGCTCCACGACGACGGCTGCGCGCCCATCGTGACGCCCAGCGCCGCGCGGATCGACACCGCGTGGCTCACGACGACGACCGTGCGGTCGACCCCCTCGGCGAGCAGCCCGTCCAGCCCGCGCTGCAGCCGCCGACCGACGTCCTCGATGGACTCCCCGCCGGGCGGCCGCAGGTCGGCTTTCGTGTGCCACGGCTCCAGCTGGCCGGGCCACCGCTCYTCGATCTCCTCGGCGGTCAGCCCCTGCCACTCGCCGAAGTTCGCCTCCTGAAAGGTCGCGTCCGTGCGGACCGGCAGCCCGAGCTTCTCGGCGATGATCGCGCTGGTCTGCTGCGTCCGGACCATCGGGGACGCGACGACCTGGCTCGGGTACGGGATGTCACCCCAGAGGTCCCGCCCGACGCGGTCCACCAGGTCGGCCGCGTCGCGGGCCTGCCGCAGACCGGTCTCGTCGAGCGGTGGGCCAGGTTCGCCCGACCCCGAGTAGCCGCGCGAGACGGTCATCGTCGTCTGGCCGTGCCGGACGAGGACCACCGTGACGGGCTGCTCCTGGTCGAACCGGACCCCGGCACCCGACGGCCGGGGCGCCCGAGCGGTCGATGACTCCAACGGCTGCGCTACGTCGCTCACGCTCGCAGTCTGGTGGTCCCGCGCCGGACGCGCGACCCGCGGCTCAGCCCTTGGCGGGCTCCGGCAGCCGGACGAGGATGCGTCCGCACTCCTCGCAGCGTGTCACCTGGTCCTCGGGAGCCTTGACGATCGCCTCGACGTCGAGCGGGTTGAGCTCGAGCCGGCAGCTCTCGCACCGTCGGCCGCGCAGCGCTCCAGCGCCCTTGCCGCCCAGCTGGCCGCGCAGGCGCTCGTAGAG
>NZ_JBFUHU010000016.1:0-23645 GCF_056402235.1 Cellulomonas sp. P4_B5_2 | reverse complement strand
CGGCAGCGTGCTCGACCGCAGCGCCCGCCTTGACCGCGGCGTCGTTCATGGCCGCGACGAGCTTGGGCAGCAGGTCGTCCACCAGCTTGTCGTGCGCGCTGTCGATGGCCGGCGACGCCTTCAGGGCCGCGCTCTCCACCTTGGGAGCGGCCGCCTTGACGCTCTCCTTGTACAGGTGCTCGACGCGGGGCAGCAGCCAGTCGATGGCCGCCTCGACCCGCGGGGTCGTCCAGTCCTTCGCCTGGGCGGCGGCGTCTCCGGCCTTGGACGCCGCGGTCCCGGCGGTCTCCTTGGCGCTCCTCGCGGCGTCGGCCAGCGTGGCGCCCAGGTCGGCTGCCTGGTCCTTCAGCTTCTCGGTATCGACGTCGATCTTCGGGCTCTTCGTGAACGGCATTCTCGGCTCCCGGCTCGTCGGCTGTACTGGCGTCCCACTCTGCCACCGTGAGCGCACCCGTGCAGGGTGGTATTCGGCCCGTGGCCTGCGCGACCGCTCGTCTCCAGGTCCTCAGCAGGGTCGCGTGCGAGACTTCTCGCATGTTTGCGACTCTGCACACGACCGCCGGAGACATCCGGATCGAGCTCTACCCCAACCACGCGCCCCGCACGGTGCAGAACTTCACGGGGCTGGCCACGGGAACGACCCCCTGGACGGACCCGACCACCGGCGAGGAGCGCACCGACCCCCTGTACAACGGGGTCGTCTTCCACCGCGTGATCTCCGGGTTCATGATCCAGGGCGGCGACCCGCTGGGCACCGGCCGCGGAGGCCCCGGCTTCACGTTCGACGACGAGATCCACCCCGAGCTGTCGTTCAACGAGCCCTACCTGCTCGCCATGGCCAACGCCGGCAAGCGTCTGGACCCGACCACCGGCAAGGTCGGCGGCACCAACGGCTCGCAGTTCTTCATCTCGGTGGCGCCCACCGAGTGGCTCAACGGCAAGCACACGATCTTCGGCAAGGTCGCCGACGACGAGAGCCGTGCCGTGGTCGACGCCATCGAGAAGACGCGTGTCCGCCCGGGTGACCGTCCCGTCGAGGACATCGTCATCAACTCGATCACCATCGAGGACTGAGACCACCATCAGCGAGTCCTCCCAGCCGGGCGCGCCGGTCGCGCCGCCGGTCTGCCCTCGGCACCCCGACCGGGTGTCGTACGTGCGGTGCCAGCGGTGCGGCCGGCCCACCTGCCCGGAGTGCCAGCGCCAGGCCGCGGTCGGCGTGCACTGCGTCGACTGCGTGGCCGAGGCGGCCCGTGCCGTGCCGAGCACCCGCACCGCGCTCGGCGGGGTGCGGCACGACGGCCGGCCCGTCGTCACGCTCACCCTCATCGGCCTGTGCGTGGTCAGCTTCGTCCTGCAGCTGGTCCTGCCGTCGTGGACCGGCCGCTGGCTGTTCTCGCCGATCCTCGGGTTCTACGAGCCGTGGCGATTCCTCACCGCGGCGTTCCTGCACTCCCCCGGCCAGTACCTGCACATCGTGTTCAACATGGTGGCCCTGTGGTTCGTCGGGCCCACGCTCGAGAACACGCTCGGCCGGGCCCGGTACATCACGCTCTACCTGGTGTCCGCGATCGGCGGTTCCGTCGGGTCGGTCCTGCTGGCCACCGCGACGGACAGCTGGGCCGTCACGAGCGTCGGTGCGTCCGGTGCGGTGTTCGGTCTGTTCGGCGCGATCCTCGTGGTCAGCAAGCGGCTCGGCGGCGACGTCCGCGGCATCCTCGTGCTCATCGGCATCAACCTGGCCCTCGGGTTCGTCATGGCGAACATCGCGTGGCARGCGCACGTGGGCGGGCTGGTCACCGGTGGGCTGCTCGCCGCGGCGTACGCCTACGCCCCCGCGTCCCGACGACGGCTCGTCGCCGTCGCGGCGCCCGTGGCGCTCGTCGCGGTGCTGCTCGTGGCCACGCTGCTCACGTATGCCTCCGTCGGCGCGTTCGACTGAGTCTCAAGCCCGCTCACAGCACGATCCGGCACCTCTCCCGGTGTCCCCACGGTTGCCCACAGCTGTGGAACTACACCCGTGTAGTTATCCACAGACTTGTGCACCGCTGGGGACAGCCCGGGCGTTCCCGCAGGTCAGCGCCGCGGCCTGGGGATGACGTCGGTGGCACGAGGGTGGGGACGAGCGCCGGGTCCGGGCATAGCGGACGCCCGCTCGCCGGGGTCGACGAAGGCGCCGCTCGCGGGTGCGAACGGCGCCTCGGTCAGAGCGTGTGGAGCGTCAGCGCCAGCGCGTCGTCATGCTGAAGCCGGCGATGATGAGGACGAACCCGATGGCCAGGTTCCACTGGTCGATGCCAGGGATCGGGTACTGCGACTGGGTGAGGTACGTGACCACGATCCAGATCAGTCCGAGGATCATCAGCCCGAGCATCACGGGGAGGAACCAGGGCGCGTTGACCTTGGGTCCCGTCGACTTGGCGGGCGGCGGTGTGTACGTCGCCTTCTTGCGCGACTTCGACTCAGGCACGTCCGGTGCTCCTGTCCTGCGGCGGTGCGGCCCACGGGCCACGGGAGACCACGCGGGAAACGGCGTGGTCGAAAATGGGCGTTCGTCGATGATGCGCCGAGGCCGCGTCGTCACGGACCCGTCGCATCGTGACCTAGCGTAGTGCCCACCCGAACTGTGCCCGTCGTGATGCACCGCCCGAGGAGCCGTCCGTGACCGACCACCCGCACCGCGCGCGTCGCTTCCTCGCGCGCGGGACGCTGTCGGTCGCCCTGGTGCTTGCGCTGTCGGGGGCGCTGTTCGCGGCCAACGCGAAGTTCGCGCGGGCCTCAGGCGAGCGTCACCCGCAGGACCTGCGGGAGCTCGTGCAGGTGGAGACGGACCGCGTCGCGCGGCTCTCCACCGAGGTCGACGGCCTGCGCGCCGACGTGGACGACCTGACGACGAGCGAGAACGCCGCGGGCGGGACCCCTCCCGGCAGCCCCAGCGCCGGGTACGTGGTCGAGGGGGGCCTGGTGCCCGTCGTCGGCCCGGGAGTCACGGTGCAGCTCGAGGACGCGCCCACCGACTCGCCGCGGCGCGACGAGGTGAGCCCCGACGTGCTCGTGGTGCACCAGCAGGACCTGCAGGCCGTGATGAACGCGCTGTGGGCCGGGGGCGCCGAGGCCATGGAGCTCATGGACCAGCGGGTGATCTCCACGAGCGCGTTCCAGTGCGTCGGGAACGTGCTCAAGCTGCACGGGCGCCTGTACTCCCCGCCGTACGTGGTGCGCGCCATCGGCGACCCGACGGAGCTGCGCCGCGCGCTCCTCGCCTCGCCCGCCGTGCAGTCGTACCTGCGCGACGCCGCCGACGTCGGGCTCGGCTGGTCGGTCACCGACGCGGAGGAGCCACTCTCGCTCGGGGCCTACTCGGGCGCGACCGAGCTGACGTCCGCGAGCGTCCCTGACGGTGTCGAGATCCTGCCCGGGCTCGAGGAGGCCGAGGCGGAGGCGGAGAACCGCGCAAGCCCCGGTGCCGACGGATGACCGGGACGACGACGGAGCCCCCTCCTGACACGAGGCGGGAGCGCCAGAAGAAGGTCGCGGCCCACCGGGTCCGGCACAGGGTCTACGGGATCGTCGGCGTCATAGGCGAGATCCTCATCACGCTCGGCGTGCTGCTGTTCGCGTTCCTGGTGTGGCAGCTCTGGTGGACCGACGTCGTCGGCAACCGCGCGCAGGCCGAGATCGTGCGCGAGCTCCCGTTCGAGCCGGTGCCGACCGCGACACCGAGCGCCGGAGCACCCGCGGGACCGGTCATCGCCCCGCCGCGGCGCGACGAGCCGCCGGTGATGGCCGAGCCGCCGCACGCGACGACCTTCGCGACCATCCAGGTGCCGCGGTGGGTGGGCGAGCCCGAGCGCCCGATCAGCCAGGGGACGGACCGTGCGACGGTGCTCGACGTGCTCGGCGCCGGGCACTACGAAGGCACGGCGATGCCCGGAGGGCTCGGGAACTTCGCGGTGGCCGGCCACCGGACCACCTACGCCAAGCCGTTCAACCGGGTCGAAGAGCTCCAGGTGGGTGACCCGCTGGTCATCCGGACCACCGACAACGTCTGGTACGTCTACCGGGTCACGTCGACGCAGATCGTCCTGCCGTCCGAGGTCTCGGTGATCGCCCCCGTGCCCGGCGACCCCGGCGCGGCTCCCACCGAGCGCATGATCACGCTCACCACCTGCCACCCGATGTTCTCGGCGCGGGAGCGGTTCATCGTCCACGGGGTGCTCGACTACTGGGCGCCGACGTCGGACGGGATCCCGGCCGAGCTGCTCGGTGGCGCATGATGGTCACCTGCGAGCGGGACGGAGGGCGCTGATGTACGGATGGCYGTGGCACCGGCTGCCCGGACCCGCCGCGGTGCGCGTGCTGATCCTCACGGTCGCCGCGCTCGCGGTCCTGACCGCCTGCTTCCTGTGGGTCTTCCCGGCGATCGCGCCCTTCATGCCCTTCAACGAGACGACTGTGGGTGAGTGACGTGACGCGGATCCTGGTGATCGACAACTACGACTCGTTCGTCTACACGATCGTCGGCTACCTCAACCAGCTGGGCGCCGAGACGGTCGTGGTCCGCAACGACGCGGTCCCGCCGGTCGAGGAGCGCACGGGCTTCGACGGCGTCCTGGTGAGCCCCGGACCCGGCACCCCCGCCGACGCCGGCCAGAGCATGCAGGTGATCCGCGACTGCGCCGACGCCGGTCTGCCGATGCTGGGTGTCTGCCTCGGTCACCAGGCGCTCGGCGAGGTGTTCGGCGGGACCGTCACGCATGCGCCCGAGCTCATGCACGGCAAGACCAGCCAGGTGGAGCACAAGGGCGAGGGGGTGCTGGCCGGGCTGCCCGACCCGTTCACCGCCACGCGGTACCACTCGCTGGCGGTGGTGAACGACACGGTGTCGGACGAGCTGGAGGTCACGGCGGTCGTCGCAGGCGACGGGCGACAGATCATCATGGGTCTCCAGCACGTGTCGCTGCCCCTGCACGGGGTGCAGTTCCACCCCGAGTCCGTGCTCACCGAGGGCGGTCACCGGCTGCTGGCCAACTGGCTCGAGATCTGCGGCGACGACCAGGCCGTGGCGCGCTCCGAGGGGCTGCACCCGCTCGTCCGCCTCTGACGCACGACGAAGGGGCCGCCCCGACCGGGACGGCCCCTTCGTCATGCCACCTAGGGCGTCTGGGTCGGGGCCGGGTCGTTGCCCTGCCCCTTCGAGACGTGGATGTCGATCTGCTGGTCCAGCGGGACCTCGTCGCCCGCGGTGGGGTCGGTCCGGAGCACCTCGTTCGCGGGCCGGTCGGACTGGTCCTCGATGCGGTTGAAGTTGGTCAGGCCGACCGCCTGCAGCGCCGCGACGACCTGGTCGTAGGTCTGGCCGGGGAGCCCCTGGGGAATGGTCGCCGTGGTGGGCGCGATGGCGATCTGCAGGTTGATCACGCGACCCTGCTTGACCGGCGTCCCGGCCGGGACGTCCTGCGAGACGACCGTGTCGGGCGCCTGGGTGCCGGACTCCACCGGTGACGTGTTGACCTGCAGCTTGGCGTCGTTGAGGATCTGCGTCGCCTCGGCCTTCGTCTTGCCGGCCACGTCAGGAACGAGCACGTTGCCGGTGGAGACGAAGAGCGTCACGGACGAACCCGCGCTGACGGACGTGCCCGACGCGGGCTCGGTCTTGGTCACCTGGCCCTGCGGGAAGGCGGGGTTGTCGTCGTCCTGACGGTTGGCGGACACGACGAGGCCCAGGCCCGTGAGGATGTCGGTCGCCTCCTGCTCGGTCCGGCC
This sequence comes from Cellulomonas sp. P4_B5_2, assembly GCF_056402235.1. Taxonomy (NCBI): domain Bacteria; kingdom Bacillati; phylum Actinomycetota; class Actinomycetes; order Micrococcales; family Cellulomonadaceae; genus Cellulomonas; species Cellulomonas sp. P4_B5_2. Next base: position 17,879 of record NZ_JBFUHU010000016.1, on the reverse strand, counting down.
GGACACGTCGGGGACGGCGAGGCTGGCGGGTCCGGTGGAGATGTAGACGGTGATCGGGTCCTCGGCCTTGACCTCGGTGCCCTCCTCAGGGTCCGTCCTGATCGCGTGCTCGGCCTCGACGGTGTCGGAGGCTTCCTGCGCCCGCACGAAGATCAGGTTGGCGTCCGTGATCGCCGCTTCGGCCTCTGCCGCGGTCATCCCGACGACGGACGGCACGAGGATCGGCTCCGGGGCGTTGCTCTTGTTCGCGTTGGCGATGAGCAGCGCCACGATGCCCGCGACGGCAAGGACGGCGATCCCGATGAGCAGGGGAAGCAGCCACGGTCGCTTGTTCCCCTCGTCCTCCTCGGGCGGGCCGGCCGTGGCGACCGCGGCACCGGTGGACGCCCACGGCGAGGTGGCCGGAGGCATGGCCTGCGTCGTGGCGACGGGCGGGGCCATGACCTGCGTAGCCTCGGTGGCGGGGGTCGCGACCAGCGCGGCGGCGGCGAGCGCACCGACAGCAGGCGCGCCCACGGCACCGCCGCGGACGGCGGCCTCGAGGTCGGAGCGGAACTCGGCGGCGCTCGAGTAGCGGGAGTCGCGCTCCTTGGCCAGCGCCTTGAGCGTGATGCGGTCCAGCGTGTCCGGCACGTCCGACGCGAACGTCGAGGGGACCGGGGCGGCCTCGCGCACGTGCTGGTAGGCCACGGCCACGGGCGAGTCGCCGACGAACGGGGGCCGGCCGGTGAGCAGCTCGAAGAGCAGGCAGCCGGTGGAGTACAGGTCGGAGCGGGCGTCGACGGTCTCGCCGCGCGCCTGCTCGGGCGACAGGTACTGCGCGGTGCCGATGACCGCCTGCGTCTGCGTCATCGTCGCGGCCGAGTCGGCCATGGCGCGGGCGATGCCGAAGTCCATCACCTTGACCGCGCCCGTCGGGGTGAGCATGACGTTCGCGGGCTTGATGTCCCGGTGCACGATGCCCGCGTGGTGCGAGTACTCGAGCGCGGACAGCACGCCGGCCGTGATCTCCACGGCCTCCTCGATGGGCACCGCGTGGCCGTCCCGCAGGATGTCGCGGACCGTGTGGCCCTCGACGTACTCCATGACGATGAACGGCACGTGCGCGACGACGCCCGTGGGCTCGGTGAACACGTCCTCGCCGGTGTCGTAGACGGAGACGATGGCTGGGTGGTTCAGCGCGGCCGCGGACTGGGCCTCGCGGCGGAACCGGTTCTGGAACGAGGGGTCGCGTGCCAGGTCGGAGCGCAGGATCTTGATGGCCACGGTGCGACCGAGCCGGGTGTCGTGCCCGATGTGTACCTCGGCCATGCCACCTCGGCCGATGAGCTCGCCGACCTCGTACCGTCCGGCGAGGATGCGGGATCCGTCGTCCACCACTAGGCGTCCTTTGCTTCCGTCGATGCCGGGCCCGCTGTGAGCGCGCCGGACCCGTTCTCCGTGATCATCCCATCGAGGGTGTCGCCACGAGGGTAGTGGGCGACCGATGCCGACGGCCTGGTCTGGTCGCCAGGAGGCCCGTCCGCATTGGTGAACCGTGTTGCCAGGGCGGCCCCGAGCAGGCCGATGAGCAGCAGGACCAGCGCGAGCAGCGGCCAGGACAGCCGGCCCGTCCGGCCCAGGCGGACCCCGGTGGTCGTCGACGCCCGCCGGGCTGCGGCGCGTCCGGTGGGCTCGTCGGCCCGCCGGGTGCGGCGCGGCGGGTAGGAGGGCGGAGGTACCTCCGCGGAGGCGCCCCCCGACGCGACCGCGGTCGCGAACGTGTCCGGGGTGCGCTGGTGCTTGCTGACCAGCACGGGGATGCCCGACGGCGGCGTGCGCGGCACCATCTTGTCCAGCAGCTGAGCGAGCTCCTCGCCCGAGGCGGGTCGCGCGGTGGGCTCCTTGGACAGCAGCCGGATGACCAGCGCGGCGAGCTGCTTGTCGACGCTGGACGGCAGCGGCGGGACCGGGTTGTTCACGTGGGCAACGGCGATGTCGACCGCCGTCGGCCCGGTGAAGGGCCGGTGCCCGACGAGCGCCTCGTACGCGATGATCCCCAGCGAGTACAGGTCGGACAGGGGCGTCGCGGGCTTGCCGACGGCCTGCTCGGGCGAGAGGTACTGCGCGGTCCCCATGACCATGCCGGTCGCGGTCATGTTCACCTGGTTGCGCGCCAGCGAGACGCCGAAGTCGGTGATCTTCACGCGGCCGCCACGGCCCAGCAGGATGTTGCCGGGCTTCACGTCCCGGTGCACGACCCCGGCGAGGTGCGCGGCGTGCAGCGCGCGGGCGGTCTGGGCCAGGATCGGCAGCAGTCGGCGGGTGGGCAGCACGGGCTCGCGCTCGAGCAGGTCGGACAGGGGTTCGCCGACGACGAGCTCCATGACGAGGAAGCCCGAACCCTCCTGCTCGCCGTAGTCGAACAGCTGCGCGATGTTCGGGTGCGACAGCGACGCCGAGTTGCGCGCCTCGGTGCGGAACCGCTCGAGGAACCCGCGGTCGCCGGCGAACTCCGAGCGCAGCACCTTGACGGCGACCGGGCGGGCGAGGGCGTCGTCGTACCCCTCCCACACCTCGCCCATGCCGCCGACGGCGATCTGCCGGACCAGCCGGTAGCGCTCGCCGAGCAGGAGACCCGATGCCGTCTTCACGAGCCCAGCACCGCCTCGATGACGGCCTTCGCGATGGGCGCCGCGACGCGTCCGCCGGTGGCCTCGTTGCCGGCGTTCCCGCCGTGCTCGACGAGCACCGCGACCGCGACGCGCGGGGCGTCGGCCGGGGCGAACGCCGTGAACCAGGCGTGCGGAGCCTGCCCGTCGGCGGTCTGCGCGGTACCGGTCTTGCCGGCCACCTGCACGCCCGGGATCTTGGCGGCCGTGCCCGACCCGCTGTCGACGACGCCGACCATCATGTCCCGCAGCGACGCGGCCGTGCCGGGCGACATCGCCGTCGAGTACAGCTCCGGCTCCGTCTCAGACACCCGGTGCAGGTCCGCCGACCGCACCGTCTGCACCACGTACGGCGTCATCAGCCGACCGCCGTTCGCGATCGCCGCCGACACCATCGCCATCTGCAGCGGGGTGGCCTGGACGTCCCGCTGGCCGATGGCCGACTGGGCGGTGATCGGCGCGTTCATCTCGTCGGGGAACACGCTCTCGACGACCTTCATCGGGATCGTGAGGTTCGGGTCGTTGAAGCCGAACCGCTCCGCCTGGGTGCGCAGCGCGTCGGCGCCGACGTTCAGGCCCAGCTGTCCGAACGCGGTGTTGCAGGAGATGCGCAGCGCGTCCGCGAGCGTGATCGGGTCGCTGCCGCAGCCGCCACCGCCGAAGTTGCCGATGGTCGCCGTGGTCTGCGGGAGCGTGAGCTCGACCGGCGCGGGGAGGGTGCTCTGCGGCGTGTACTGACCGCTCTCCAGCGCCGCCGCCGCGGTGACCAGCTTGAACGTCGAGCCGGGCGGGTACCGCTCCTGCGTGGCGTTGCTGCGCAGCGGGTTGCCCTCCGCCGAGGCCAGCTGCTGGTACGCGGCCCCGGCGRCCGCGATGTCGTGGGAGGCGAGCGCGTTGGGGTCGAACCCGGGCGTCGAGACGAGCGCGAGGATCTTGCCGGTGGACGGCTCGATCGCGACGACCGCCCCCTGCTGGCCCGCCAGTCCCTCGAGCGCGGCCTGCTGCGCTGCGGGCAGCAGGGTGGTCTCGACGGCGGCGCCCTCGGGCTGGCTCCCCGTCAGCAGGTCCCGGATCCGCGAGAAGAACAGCCGGTCGCCGCGGCCGGTCAGGTCGTCGTTCGCCGCCCGCTCCAGCTCGGTCCGGCCGTTCACCACGGAGTAGAAGCCGGTCATCGTCGAGTACAGCTCCCCGGCCGTGTAGGAGCGCTGGTAGCCGTAGGAGTCCTCGACCGGCGTCGACAGGGCGATGGCGTCGCCGGCCACCACGATCGGTCCGCGCGCGTTGCCGAACTCCCGGTAGAGCGTGCGGACGTTCCGGCTGTCGTTGTTGAGCCGCTCGGCCTGGAAGTACTGCACCCAGGTGGCGCTGGCCATGAGCGCGACGAACATGACGAGGACAACCGTCGCGAGGCGGCGCAGGGGAGTGTTCACCGCACCCCCCGCATGATCTCGGTCGGCTGATCATCCTCATTGCTGCCGCCGACGACCGGAGTACCCGCGATCGGCGTGAGCGACGGCTTCATGGACGGTGCCGGGCGCCGGGCCTCGTCGGAGATCCGCAGCAGCAGGGCCACGATCACCCAGTTGGCCACCAGGGACGAGCCGCCGTAGGCGATGAACGGGGTGGTCAGGCCGGTCAGCGGGATGATCCGCGTGACGCCACCGACCACGACGAACGTCTGCAGCGCGACGATGAACGCCAGACCGCCCGCGAGCAGCTTGCCGAACCCGTCGCGCACCCCGATCGCGGTGCGCATGCCGCGCTCGGCGAGGATCGCGTAGAAGAGCAGGATGGCGAGCAGCCCGGTGAGCCCGAGCTCCTCCCCGAGGGACGCGACGATGAAGTCCGACTCCGCGAACGGCACGAGGTCGGGGCGCCCCTGACCCCACCCGGTGCCGAACAGACCGCCGCTGGCCATGCCGAACAGCCCGCGCACCAGCTGCCCGGACCCGCCCGGGCTCTGGTCGAACACGGCGGGGTCGAAGGCGTGCAGCCAGGCGTCGAACCGCGCTCCCACGTGCGAGAACGCGCCTGCGGCCAGGACCGCGCCGACGACGAACAGCAGGAGGCCGATGACCACCCAGCTCAGCCGTTCCGTGGCGAGGTAGAGCATCGCGACGAAGAGGCCGAAGAAGAGCAGCGAGGTGCCGAGGTCACGCTCGAGCACGAGGACGGCGACCGACGCGCCCCAGACGATGAGGATCGGTCCGAGGTCCCGCGGTCGCGGCAGCTGCAGGCCGAGCACCTTGGGCCCGGCGAGCGCCAACGTGTCGCGATGGGTGACCAGGTACCCCGCGAAGAAGATGGCGAACGCGATCTTGGCGAACTCCGCGGGCTGGAAGCCGACCCCACCGACGCGCACCCAGATGCGCGCACCGTTGATCAGCACGCCCAGGCCGGGGATCAGGGGCAGCATGACGAGCACGAGACCGGCGAGCATGGCGGTGTACGTGTACCGCCGCAGGGTCCGGTGGTCGCGCAGCAGGATGATCACCGCRGCGGCGAGCACCACGGAGATCGCCGTCCACACCAGCTGGCGCTGCGCGAACGCGTCCTCGCGGCCTCGCGCGGTATACGCGAAGTCGATCCGGTAGATCATCGCGAGCCCGATGCCGTTGAGTGCCACGGTGATCGGCAGGATCACCGGGTCGGCGAACGGCGCGCGCCACCGCAGCACCAGGTGGATGCCGATGGCCAGCGCGGCCATGCCGACCCCGTAGCCGATGACGTCCGGCGGGACCTTGTCGGTGGTGCCGATGCCGACGAGCGCGTACGCGGCGACGCCGATGGCGAGCGCGAGCAGCAGGAGGCCGAGCTCGACATCCCGGCCGGCCCGCACGCGGTGCGGCTGGACCGTAGCCATCACGCGCGGCTCACGGTGCGGCCGTCGGGGTGACGGAGACGGACGGGGACGGGGTCGACGAAGGCGACGACTTCGGTGGGACAGTGCCGACGGTGTCTTCCTCGAGCATGGCGACGAGCTCGCGCGCGTCGTCCAGGGACTCGGCGTGGATGGTCTGCTCGACGCGGGCACGCAGGTAGCCCGACGCGAGGTCCTCCAAGGAGGTACCGGTCCGCTCCACCACGGACGACAGCGGGACGGGTCCGAGGTTCTGCGGGAGCCCGCGGAAGATCACGACCTCCTGGTCGTCGACGCCCACGTAGTACTGYGTCTGCGTCCAGCCGTAGGCGATCGCGGCACCACCGAGGACGACCACGGCGACGACCACCCACGCGACGACCGAGCGCCAGCGCCGCGGAGGCGGCGGCTGCTCGGCGGCGGGGGCGTCCGGGGTCGGCGGCTCGACCGACTCCTCCCCGGCGTCGTCCCCCGCCTGGGGCGCCCGGGTGAGGCCTGCCGCGCGCGCCGCCGGACCGTCGGCGGCGGCCGTCGGGGCGTTGCGGGTCAGCGCGGCGGCGCCGACCACGGTGGCGTTCGTCGTCGGACCGGCGCCGTCCGCGACGGCGTCCAGCTCGATGACGTCCGCCAGGACCACGGTGATGTTGTCGCCGCCGCCCGCGCGCAGCGCCAGCTGGACCAGCCGGTCCGCGCACGCGTCGACGTCGTCGATCGTCGCCATCGTCTCCTCGATGGTCTCCGCGCTCACGAARCCGGACAGGCCGTCGGAGCACAGGAGCCAGCGGTCGCCCGGGCGGGCCTCGCGGACGGACAGGTCCGGGGTCACCTCGGGGTCGAAGTCGCCCAGCACGCGCATGACGACCGAGCGCTGCGGGTGGTGCTCGGCCTCCTCCGGCGTGATCCGGCCGATGTCCACCAGGTGCTGCACGAACGTGTGGTCGGTGGTGACCTGCGTGAGGACGCCGTCGCGCATGAGGTAGCCGCGCGAGTCGCCGAGGTGCACCATCGCGAGCTTGTTGCCGGCGCGCAGGATGGCGAGCACGGTCGTCCCCATGCCGCCGAGGTCAGGGTCGGCGTCGCTGCGGGCGATGATCTCGTCGCGGGCGTTGGCCAGCGCCGTCTCCAGCTCGTCCAGGGCGTCGTCGGGGCCGTGCGACTCCCCGTCGAGCGGCGCGAACGCGGCGACGGCCACCGACGAGGCGACATCGCCCCCGGCGTGGCCGCCCATGCCGTCGGCGACCATGAGCAGGTGCGGACCGGCATAGGCCGAGTCCTGGTTGTTGGAGCGCACGAGTCCGACGTCGGACCGCGCCGCATACCTGAGTGCGACGGTCACCGGGTTACCTCTGCAGCTCGAGAACGCTCTGGCCCACGCGCACGGGTGTACCCGTCGGGACGGGGGTCGGAGCCTCGACGCGCTGGTCCGCCACGAATGTCCCGTTCGTCGATCCGAGGTCCTCGACGAACCACTGGCCACCCTGCGGGAAGATCCGTGCGTGCCGCGACGACGAGTAGTCGTCGTCCAGGACGAGCGTGCAGCTGGGCGCCCGTCCGATGAGCACCGCCGACGTCCCCAGCGGGACGATCGTGCCGCGCAGCGGACCCTCGGTGACCACGAGGCGCGACGGGCCGGCGCCGCTGCGGGCCGAGCGGGGGGTGCGCGTCGGCGCGGTCTCGGGCTTGGCGGGCTCGGTGGCGACCGCGGCCGCACCGGCTGCCACGACGGGAGCCTTGCGACGACGACGGTCGGTGATGCGCGTCCCGTACAGGTCGCGGCGCAGCACCCCGATGGCGAAGAGCACGAGCACCCAGAGCAGGGCCAGGTAACCCAGCCGCAGCAGGGTGATCGTCAGTTCACTCATGCGCCGGCGTCACTCGTCCGGGTCCGGCTCGCCACCGGTCCAGAACAGGATCCGGGTACGGCCGATGGTCAGCGTGTTGCCGTCCAGCAGGGTCGCGGCCGGAACCTGGTGGCCCTCGACGAACAGTCCGTTGGTGGAGCCCATGTCGGTTGCGACCACGCCGTCGGACGTCACACGGATCTCGAGGTGGCGACGCGAGACGCCCGGGTCGTCGACGATGATGTCCGCCTCCGAGCCGCGCCCGATGACCGTCACCGGGCCGGTGAGGATGTAGCGCTGACCGTCGATGTCCACCAGCGGGTGACGCGCGCTCGGTGCTGACGTCGCCGACGCCGGGGCGACCGCACCGCGCACCGTCGCGCTGTGCACGCGGAATCGCGCGGCCTCGAGCTCGCTGTCCTCGCTGAACGACACGGTCACCGGCCCGACGAACGCGTACCGCTGGCTCGCGGCGTAGTCGGTGACGTTGTTGGCGAACTCGTCCGCCAACGCCTCCGCACCCCACGACTCCACCTGGTCGTAGTCGGCAGTCGCGAGCTCGATCGTRAACTCGTTGGGCACGACGGTCCGGTCGCGTCCCACGACGGCGGCCCGGTCGTCCACCTCGCGGCGCAGCGCGCTGGAGAGGTCGAGCGGCTTCAGCTCGCTCTTGAAGGCCTTGGCGATGGCGTTGTTGACGACGCGCTCGACGCCGTTCTCGAACCTGTCGAGGATGCCCACAGCCACCTCCCTCGTCCCTCGTGCGCCTCTGCGTGCAGGTACAGCACCCGCAACCCGCCTTGATCGTATCCGTGCCCCACCGGTACGGGGCCGGATGAGGGGTGATGTGCGCGCGGCGAGCCTGCCGGGGCCTCTCGGCCTGGTCGGAGGGAGGTCGCGATCGTGCTAATGTTCTGCGGCGCGCGCGAGTGGCGGAACGGCAGACGCGCTGGCTTCAGGTGCCAGTGTCCGAAAGGGCGTGGGGGTTCAAATCCCCCCTCGCGCACACGTTGAGCGGCAGCCCGGACCTTCCAGGTCCGGGCTGCTGCCGTGTTCGGCGCCCGATGGGCGGTTCACCCGAATGCGCGGTTTGGCCGGGCATCTCGATGCCCGATGATTCACGCATCGACGGCGCCGGTCTGGCGCCCGCCGGCGGGCAGCCGGAAGCACGAGCGAGGACTCTGATGATCTCCCTGCGACGACGCACGCACCGAGCACTGACGCAGACGGGCATCGGGTCCGTCGTCGTGGCGTCCTTGGTGCTCGCCCTGGCGGGACCCGCGCAGGCAGAGCCTGTCGTGCCCTCGCTGGACGAGCCGCGCGACCGCACCGAGCTCGGTCTGGACACGATCCCGGCCGCACCCGCCGCGCCCGCCGCGCCGGATCGCGTCCTCGTCAAGTTCCGCGCCGGGACCGAGGACTCGGCCCGCCGCTCGGCGCTCGCGGCCGTCGACTCCAGCGTGGACGGCACCGTGGGTCGGACCGGCTTCGTCGCGGTCGACACCCCGGCCGGGGGGGCCGCGGCGGTCGCGGACGACCTCGCGGACGACCCGCGGGTGGCCGAGGTGCAGGTCGACCACGTCCGCACGGCCAGCGGTGTCGAGGTCTGGGGCGGCGACGACTACGTCGGCGAGCAGTGGCCGTACCTCGAGCTCACCACCTTGCCCTCGGCGTGGGAGACCGCGGACGGCACCGGCGTGACGGTGGCGGTCCTGGACTCGGCGGTGCTCACCTCGCACAACGAGCTGGCCGGCCGGGTGAAGCCGGGATGGGACGCGATCAGCGGCGACGCCGACCCGACCGGCTCGGGCTGGCACGGCACGCTCGTCGCCGGCGTGGCCGTGGGTGCCGCCGACGGCGCCGGGATCGTCGGCGCCGCATACCGCGCGTCGCTCATGCCGGTGCGGGTGCTCGACGACTCCGGTGTGGGCACGGACTCGAGCGTCGCGGCCGGCATCGACTTCGCGTCGTCCAACGGCGCCGACGTCATCAACCTGTCGCTCGGCGGCGAGTCGCCGTCCCCGATCCTTCGCGCCGCTCTCGTCACGGCTGTCGCCCGCGGCTCCGTCGTCGTGATCGCGGCAGGGAACACGGGCGACGAGGTGCTCCAGTACCCGGCGGCGTACGCAGCCGAGATCCCCGGTGTGCTCTCGGTGTCCTCGGTCGAGGACAGCGGCCGGATCACCGAGACGGACCAGTACACCTCGACCGGGGCCTCGTCCCACAACGACGCGGTGTCGATCGCCGCACCGGGTCGGGAGATCCTCGGCCCGTCGGCCGCGGGCTCCTACGTGTACGTGTCCGCCACCGGGACCTCGCTCGCAGCACCGCTCGTCAGCGGCGCGGCCGCGCTCCTGGTCCAGCGCAACCCCGGCTGGACGGCGGAGCAGGTCGCGGCCCGGCTGAAGGCGACCGCGCGAGACGCGGGTCCTCGCGGGGTCGACCCCTTCTACGGCGCCGGCATCCTCGACGCCGGCGCGGCCCTCGGGCAGGTGCCCGCGGTCCCCCTGGACCGGATCGGGGACGACGGGCCGAGCGACGACTTCGCCATGGACGCGACGATCGTCGCCCTCGGTGCGCACGCGGTGTCGTTGCGCGCAGAGGCGGACGTGGACTGGCTGGTCATCAACGGCCTGCAGGCAGGCATCGACTACGAGGCCTACATGGTCGACGGGCCGATGCGGGGTCTCGTGTTCGACAGCGACGGCCACCAGCTCACGCAGTTCGGGACCTTGAGCTCACGGTTCCGCACGGCCGGCGGGCGGGTGTACGTCAAGGTGTGGGCCCCGAACGGGACGCGCCAGAGCACGTCGTGGGGTCCCACGTACCCGGAGTCGATCGTCGTCGTCCGGCCGTCGGGAGTGCAGCGCGCGGCGGACGCGGTGCGGTTCGGCAGCGGACAGGCGACCAGTGTCGGCTTCCTGGGATACACGCGGCCGACGCTCGCTGACGTCACCGGGGACGGCGTCGCCGACCTGGTCACGGGACGTTCTACGCCGGGTCCGGGCGGTCTCGGGCGCGTAGGCCAGCTCGTGCTCAACGTCGGCCGCGCCGACGGGACGTTCGCAGCCTCGTCGTACGCCCCGGTGCCGACGGGGTTCTGGCCCCCGACGCTCGTCGTCGTCGATCTCGACGGGGACACGGTTCCGGAGGTCGTCGCCGCAGGGGAGTCCCAGGTCTCGGCGTTCAGTGCGGCGGGCGGGGCGTGGGCGCAGCCCGTCGTCCTGGCGACCGGGCTGGGCGAGGCGGCACGCGTCGCGGCTGCGGACCTCGACGCCGACGGCGACGTGGACGTCCTCGTCGGCTCGCAGGGCGGTCTCGTCCTCCTGCGGTCGCAGGCCGGCTCCTACCTGAAGGAGCAGGTCACGTCGACGGCACCGGGTTCGGTCGCGGTGGTCCAGCTCGACGGTGCTCGCGGGCCGGACGTGCTCCTCGGGCGGGGCAAGACGCTGCTCCAGAACGCCGACGGCACGTTCGCACCGGGTCCCGACGTGTCGGCGCTGGCGGGTCCGACGGAGGCCCAGGTGGCCGACCTGGATGCGGACGGCGCGCCCGACCTCATCAGCACCAACAGCACCCTGGCGACGACGACCGTGGTGTACGGCGTCGCGGGCGGCATCCTCTCGGCCCCGCAGAGCGGTCTTCGTTCGACCTCCGTCGAGATGCTGAGCCCGTCGTTCGGAGACGTCGACGGCGACGGCCGCCTCGACCTGGTGTGGAACACCTACGTGGCCATCCAGCACGCGGACGGTTCGTTCGGGGCCAAGCAGTACGTCACGCACCCCTGGGGGACCTCGACCACGGGCTGGGCCCTGCCGTTCGACGGAGCCGGTGACGCGCGGACGGACGTCCTCGCGAGCGACGGGTACTCCAACCTGGCGGTGCTGCCGCAGATCGATGTGGACGACCCGCCGGGTGACCAGGCCTGGGTCTGGGGCGTGACGCCGCAGGACGAGGCGTCCGGGGTCGGCGCGCGGCCGACGGTGACGGTGACGAGCAAGCGCCAGCTCGACCCGGCGGGGGTGACGGCCGAGTCCGTGCGGCTGGTCGACCGCGAAGGCGAGGACGTCCCCGCGGACCGGTCCACCGACGTCGCCACGGGTGCGGTGTCCCTCGTGCCGAGGGCGGACCTGGAGACCGGCGGCCACTACGAGGTCGTCGTGACCGGCCTGCGTGACGCGGCCGGGGCGACGATGACCGAGGTGGCGCGCAGCTGGTTCACGGTGGGTGCCGCGGGTGAGCGGTTCACGCCCGTGGAGCCGTACCGGGTGCTCGACACACGCGAGACCACCAAGGGTGCCGTGCGTCCCGGATCCCCGGTCGAGCTCGACTTCAGCGACCTGCCGAAGGGCACGACCTCGGTCGTCCTCAACGTCACGGCCGCGTCGCCGCAGGGACCCGGGTTCCTCCGGGTCTTCCCCGCACCCGCGAGCGCCGGCACACCCGAGCCGGACATCTCGAACCTCAACGTCGCGACGGGCGTGGACCAGCCGAACCTGGTCACGGTCAAGCTCGGGGCGGGCCAGCGGGTACGCATCTCGACCGTCTGGACGACCACGCACGTGGTGGTCGACCTGTCCGGCTACTACAGCGCCGGTGGTGCGACCGCGTACGTGCCGATGGAGCCGAAGCGTGTGATGGACCTGCGCACCGGCGAGGCGGGTGGCCCCAAGGGGGTCCTGCACCCCGGCCGGTGGGTGGACCTGCAGGTGGCGGGCCGCAACGGTGTCCCCGCGGACGCGACCGCGGTGGTCCTGAACGTCACGGGGGCGAACCCGCCGGGCCGCACGGTCGTGCGGGTGTTCCCGAGCCCGGAGCCGTTCTACGGGGACTACCTGCCGTCGGTGTCCAACCTCAACCTGATGCCGGGGCGCGACCAGCCGAACCTGGTGACGGTGAAGGTCGGCTGGGGCGGCAAGGTCAGGTTCTACTCGCACGCCTCCGACGTCATGCTCGTGGCCGACATCGCGGGCTACTACTCGCCGACCGGGGACAACGGGTTCACCGCGATGGACCCGGTCCGGCTCGCGGACACCCGGACCGGGCTGGGCCTGCCGGGCGGGCGGATGTATCCCGAGCAGACCCGCACCCTGGCTGTCGCGGGCGTGCGGGGCATCCCGTCGGACGCGACCGCGGCCGTGTTCAACGTGACCGGTGCGCGGCCGAGCTACCTGACGGTGATCCGGGTGTTCCCGGCCGGTCCGGGGCCGGCGCCGAGCATCTCGAACCTCAACCTCATCCCGGGCCGGGACGACCCGAACATGGTGATCTCCCGGATCGGTCAGGGCGGTGGTGTCTCGTTCTACAGCCACTCCGCGGTGACCGACCTGGTCGTGGACGTCGGGGGGTACTTCCGCACCTGGCGGTGACGAGCCTCTACCGCGGCTCGGGGACCATCAGGATCGACCCGGACGGGCACTCGGCCACGCAGATCCCGCAGCCCTTGCAGTAGTCGTAGTCGATCTCGAACCGCTTGCCGGGGCCGAGCTTGATCACCGCGTTGTCGGGGCAGACGCCGTAGCAGTTGTCGCACTCGAAGCAGTTGCCGCAGGACATGCAGCGGCGTGCTTCGTAGGCGGCGGTCTCGGCATCGAGTCCCTGGACGACCTCCTCGAACCCGGAGGTGCGCCGGGCCGCCTCGAGGCGCGGCCGGACCGCGTGCGGGGCGTCGGCGTAGTACCAGGTGTTCAGGGAGGCGTACTCCGCCAGCGGGGCCTCGGTCGGCTCCACCGCCGGAACCCGGCGCAGCCAGGCGTCGATCGCGCGAGCGGCCCGGGCTCCGTGCCCGACGCCGACGGTCACCGTCCGCTGGGCGGGCACCACGTCGCCGCCCGCGAAGATGCCGGGGTGACCCGTCATGAAGGACGAGTCCACCTGGACCGACCCGTCGCTGAGCGCGACGTCCGGGACGTCGTCGACGAGCGACAGGTCGCTCTCCTGGCCGAGCGCGAGGACGAGGGAGTCGGCCTCGAGGTCCTCGAACTCACCGGTCGGCTGGGGGAAGCCGCTCTCGTCGAGCTCCATGCGTTCGACCCGGAGGTGCCCGGCGTCCGCGTGCGCGACCGTGGACAGCCACTTCACGACGACGCCCTCCTCGAGCGCCTCGGCCATCTCCGAGTCGTGCGCGGGCATCCGGTCGCGGGTGCGCCGGTAGACGATGATCGAGTCGGTCGCACCGAGGCGCTTCGCGGTCCGCGCGGCGTCGACCGCGGTGTTCCCGCCGCCGTAGACGACCACCCGGCGGCCGAGCAGCGGCGGCTCGCCCTGCGCGACGTCGTGCAGCATCGAGACCGCGTCGACGATCCGCGCCGCCTCCCCGGCGGGCACGTACGCGCGCTTGCCGATCTGCGCGCCGACCGCGAGGAACACGGCGTCGAACCCCTCGGCCAGGGCGGCCAGCACGTCGTCCACCCGACGACCCAGCTCGAGGGTGATCCCCAGGTCGACGATGCGGGCGATCTCCGCGTCGAGCACGTCGCGCGGCAGCCGGTACGCGGGGATGCCGTACCGCATCATCCCGCCGGGCTTCGGCGAGGAGTCGCGGACGGTGACCTCGTGGCCGAGCCGCCGCAGCTGGTAGGCGGCCGACAGCCCGGTGGGGCCGGCGCCGACCACCAGCACGCGGTGACCGGTCGTCACCGTGGGGACGGCAAGCGCCCAGCCCTGCTCGATGGCGTGGTCGCCGAGGAAGCGCTCGACGGCGTTGATGCCGACCGCCTCGTCGAGGAAGCTGCGGTTGCAGACCGTCTCGCACGGGTGGTAGCAGACACGTCCCATGATCGCGGGGAACGGGTTGGCCTCGACGAGCGTGCGCCAGGCCTGCTCGTACGAGCCGTCCTCGGCGGCGTAGAGCCACTTCTGCGGGTCCTCCATGGCGGGGCAGGCGTGCGCGCACGGCGGCGTGAGGTCCACGTACACCGGTCGCTCCTGGCGCCAGGCACCCGTGTGGTTGGCCAGGCTCGAGCCGACGTCGAGCGTGATGGCGAACGGCTTGGTCATGACTGCACCTCCTCCAGCAACCCGTACCGCGCGATGTTCCGGTCCGCGATCGCCTGCAGGCGGTCGATCACGTCGTCGCGCCGGACCGGCGAGAACAGGTGGGCGTACCGGCCCTGCAGCGCGAGGTACTCCTCGACGGGGACGCGGTGCCGGATCGGGCGCACCGACGTCACCTCGCCGCGCTCGGCCTCGAACACCGGGAAGTAGCCGCTCTCGGTGGCCAGCCGCGCGATCCGCACGGTGTCCTTCGCCGCCGACGCCCAGCCGAGCGGGCACGGGACCAGCACGTGCAGGTAGCGCGCGCCGCGCATCCCCATGGCCTTCTCGACCTTCGCCTCGAGGTCGCGCAGGTCGGCGACGGTGGCCGTCGCGACGTACGGGATCTCGTGCGCCATCGCGATGCGCGGCACGTCCTTGCCCTGGCCGAACACGTTGCCGGGGTGCTCGCCGACGGTCTGCGTGGTCATGGTGCGGGCGGCGGGCGGCGTGGCACCCGAGCGCTGCACCCCGGTGTTCATGTAGCCGCCGTTGTCGTAGCAGACGGCGAGCACGTCGTCGTTGCGCTCGAACATCCCGGACAGGCACGCGAAGCCGATGTCGACCGTCGCCCCGTCGCCGCCCTGTGCGACGACGCGCACGTCCGGCTTGCCGAGGGCACGCAGCCCGGCCGCGACGCCGGTGGCGACCGCCGGTGCGTTGCCGAACAGCGAGTGCAGCCACGCCACGCGCCAGGACGTCTCGGGGAAGGGCGTCGAGAAGACCTCGAGGCAGCCCGTCGCGTTGACCGTGACCATCCGGCCTCCCGCCGCGCGCATGGCGGCGTCCAGCACGTAGCGCGCGCCGAGCGCCTCGCCGCACCCCTGGCAGGCGCGGTGACCGGACGTCAGCGAGTTGGCGCGACCCTGCTCGGACTGCGCGCTGCGCAGCTCGGGGTCGAGCAGCCGGTTCCCGACCGCGAAGCTGCCGACCTGGTAGAACTTCACCGGCGTGGCGCTCATGACCGCACCTCCCTCAGGCTCGGGTGGAGCCGCGCGAGCTCGCGGTCGACGACCGCGGTGTCGAGGTCGAGGAACGTGAGCTCCGGGAGCTCGTCGCGGACCGCGCGGCCGAGCAGCTCGCGCAGCGACGTCGTCGTGACGGGCCGTCCGCCCAGCCCCGCGATCACCGTGCTCTGGCCGATCCCTGTCCCGGCCAGCGCGAGGCGGACGTCGCCGGAGACGATCCCGCCCGCCCCGACGGCGAGCGCCCGCTCGATCACGACCACGCGCCGTGCCCCCGCCAGCGCGGCCGCCAGGGCCGCGTACGGGAACGGCCGGAACGAGGTGACCCCGAGCAGCCCGACGCTGACGCCCTCGTCGCGCTCGGCGTCGACCACGTCCTGCAGGGTGCCGAACACCGACCCCAGTGCGACGACGACGGTCTCGGCACCGTCGGTCCGGTAGGGCCGCAGCAGACCGCCAGAGTCCCGGCCGAACCGTGCGGCGAACTCCGCCGCGACGCGCGGGATGACCTCGAGCGCCTCGAGCTGGCGCAGGTGAGCCAGGTAGCGCACCTCGGTGAACGCGTCCGGGCCCACCATCGACCCGATCGACACCGGCTCGTCGGGATCGAGGACCTGGCGAGGTTCGAACGGCGGCAGGAACGCGTCGACGCCCGCCGCGTCGAGCACGTCGATCCCCTCCGTGGCATGCGTGAGGACGAACCCGTCCATGCACACCATGACCGGTACGGACAGCTCCTCGGCGATCGCGAACGCCTGCGGGTGCAGGTCCGCGGCCTCCTGGTTGCTCGACGCGTACAGCTGGATCCAGCCGGAGTCGCGCTGGGACATCGTGTCGCCGTGGTCGTTCCAGATGTTGATGGGCGCCCCGATGGCCCGGTTGGCCACGGTCATCACGATCGGCATGCCCATGCCGGACGCGTTGTACACCGCCTCGACCATGTAGAGCAGGCCCTGGCTGGAGGTCGCGGTGTAGGACCGCGCGCCGACGGCGCTGGCACCGATCGCGCCGGACATGGCGGCGAACTCCGACTCGACGTTCACGTACTCGCACCCGGCCAGCTCGCCGGCCTTCACCAAGCGGCTGAGCTCCTCGACGATGTGGGTCTGCGGCGAGATCGGGTAGGCGCAGATCACCTGCGGCCGGCACGCGGCGACGGCAGCCGCCACGGCTCGCGATCCCTCAACCTGCCGGAGCATGAGCGGCCTCCTCGACGACGAGCCGGTACGCGGCCTCGGCAGCCGCCGAGTTGGACCGGGCGAGCGGTCCGGGGAAGCGCTCCTCGAGGGCCGCGACGACCCCGTCGAGGGTGATCACCCCCGTCAGCGCCGCGAACGCGCCGAGCAGGGGGACGTTGGGCACGGGCCGGCCGACGTGCTCCATCGCCAGCTCCGACGCGGGGACGGTCACGACGTGGCCCGGTGGCAAGGCCGCGGCCGCCGACCCGAGCCCCAGCTCGGCGGGCGTCCGCACGGTGTTGAGCAGCACGTACCCGTCGGCCACCATCCCGGCGAGCACGTCGACCCGTCCCAGCAGCGACACGTCCTGGATGATCAGCGCGTCCGGTGCGGCCACCGGGTCGTGCGACCGGATCGGACCGTCCGCGATGCGGCAGAAGGACACGACGGGGGCGCCCGTGCGCTCGGAGCCGAAGCTGGGGAACGCCTGCGCGTGCCGGCCTGCGCGGAACGCGGCCACCGAGAGGAGCTCGGCGGCCGTGACCACGCCCTGCCCGCCCCGTCCGTGGATGCGCACCTGGAACATGCCGGTCACCGGCCCTTCGCCTTGCTTCAGGGAACGCCTTCAGGGCCTGCTCGCAAGAGGGCCGAACGTCCCGTCTCGCGCGTCCCATTCGTCCGGGATGCCCCCGTGGCGTACCCGGCCTAGCCTGCGCTGAGGCGGCCACCCCGACCGCCCCTCACCATGGGAGGCACAGTGCGCAAGACCCTCCTCGCGCTCATCGCGCTGGTCGGCCTGCTCCTCGCGTCGGCGACACCCGCTGCCGCGATCACAGGCAACTACGTCAAGGACTTCGAGCACCCTTACGTGGGCCTGCTCACCACCTTCGACGCCGACGGTGTGTTCGCGGGCCGCTGTTCCGGTTCGCTGCTCACCCCGACCGTGTTCCTCACGGCCGGCCACTGCACCGAGGACGTCGCGACCGCGGTCGTCTACTTCCAGCAGGACGCGGGCGTGAACTACGACCCCGAGACCGAGCTCGACCCCATCACCGGCTACCCGGAGTTCTGCGCCGGTGACACCCTCGGCGTCGTGTGCGCGACGTCCGACGAGACCTACAACTGGGGCTTCGACGACTTCGCCGGCTTCCCCGACACCAAGGACATCGGGATCGTGATCCTCGACCAGCCGATCACGCTGGACGAGTACGGCTCGCTGGCCGCGGTCGGTTCGCTGGACAGCCTTGCGACGGCGCAGGGCACCAAGAACGTGACCTTCACGGCGAGCGGGTACGGGCTGTCCTACAGCAGCCCGGTCGGGGTCGAGTCGTTCCGCGAGCGGCTGATGG
>NZ_JBFUHU010000015.1:0-23674 GCF_056402235.1 Cellulomonas sp. P4_B5_2 | reverse complement strand
ACCCGCATGCGCAGACCGGAGAGCGTCATCGCCTGCTCGCGGAACCCGAGGTTCGCGAAGCGCAGCGCCACGCGTTCGCCGGTGTTGCAGGTCACCAGGGACGAGTGCGGCTGGTACTTCAAGTTCGGGAACCCGGCCGGCGCGATCAGGTCCCCGGTGGCGTCGCTCACGGGGTGGAACGGGTCGATCGAGCCGTTCGGCGCGACGGTGTCGGGGTACACGCGCCCGTTCAGCAGGGCGAAGTCGGCGCGGTAGTCGCTCCACTCCGGCAGCTGGATGTGGGCGTCCGCCCAGTGCGACTCCGCCCAGACCTCGGACAGGAACATCGCGAACTCACGGTCGAAGCCCGTCGAGCCGTCGCCGTCGTTGTACATGTACTTGCCGCTCGGGAACAGGGACGTGTTCCCGTCCTGCAGCGGGCGGACGAAGACGAGGCCGGTCATGCCCATGTGCACGTGCTCCACGTCCTCGACGTGGCAGTGGTACATGTACGTGCCCGGGTGGCGCGGACGGTAGGCATACGTGAACTCGCGCCCCATGGGCACGGACACCGATCCGGTCGGCTCACCGTCGAAGAACGGGATCACGTTGCGGAACCCGTGCCAGTGCAGCGTGTGCGCGTCGAACAGGTCGGGCCGCTGCGCCAGGCCGAGGTTGACCAGCTGCACGAGGAAGTCGACCGGGTGGGCCGGGTCGTACTGGCTGACCCAGAACAGGGGCGCGGAGTGCTGCGCCTTGTTCTTCTGGTTCGCCCTCTGGGTGGGGGTGAGCCCCGTGACGTTCCGGAAGCCGAACGCGTACGTGGTGAAGGGAGCCGGGGCGTAGCTGTCGGGGTGGAACGGCGGGATCGCCGGGGTGGGCGGCAGGTAGATCCACCCGTCGGTCCCGCCCAGGGCCAGGTCGGCAGCGCCACCCGCGGCCATGGCGGGCTCGGGCATGAGCACCCTGCCCGTCCACGCCACGCCGGCCACGGCTGCCATCCCGCCGGCGACCTGGAGGAACTGGCGTCGGCTGAGGCCTTCACYGGCAGTCATCCCGCTGTCTCCCCTCGGGTGGCGGAACAGGTCAGGGGACATCGAAGGCGTCCAGGTCCTGGGCGTCCGCGGTGAGCCGCAGGACGGTGCCGTCGAAGTAGGTGGACCACGTGCCACCGTCGTTGCGGACGACGTCCTCGTCCTGGGCCGCCAGGGCGCCGGGCGCCGTGGTGTCGGTGCTGTAGGACAGGAAGACGTGCGTGGGGTCGACCCAGACGAGCCCGTCGACGTTGGCCGTCGACCAGCCGACGGCCGAGGCGTCGAGCATCCGGGTGTACGAGCTGCCGCCGTTCCACCGGTAGATGTCGGCGTCGTCGCCCGTGCCACCGGCGCCCGGTGGGACTGTCGTGCTGTCGGTCGAGAAGTACAGCGTGCCGCCGACGACGCTGATCGCGTCGAGATCGGTGGCGGCCAGCCCGTTCGCGCTGCCGTCGTAGAACATCGACCAGGTACCCGCGTCGTAGAGCACGACGTCCTCGTCCTGCACGGCCAGGTCAGGTCCGGGGAGCGCGATCGTGACCGCGTCGTTGAAGGACAGGTAGAAGTGCGAGTCGTCGATCCGGTCGAGGCCGTCGACGTTCGCGCTCGTGGGCAGCGGGTTCGTGATCGCCGAGACGTCGACCGACCGGGTGAACTCGGTGCCGGTCCAGCGGTAGACGTCGGCGTCGTCGGCCGTTCCCGTCAGCTCGGTCGGGTTCGTGGTGCCGAGCGTCGAGAAGGTGAGTGGAGCCGGCGCCTGACCGCCGCCGACCTCGTCGGCGCCGCTGTCGAAGCCGCCCAGTGCCGGGCGTGTCTGACCGTCGATGTCGAGGAGCGGCGCGCCGAGCGCGGCGGGCGGCTGCTGGTACGACGGCACGGCCGTGGCTGCAGCTCCCAAGTTGCACGCGGGAGAGCCCGGGCAGGCGGACAGGTGGTAGTTGCCCAGCAGGTTCGGCGGGGCTTCGAGCGTCACCAGGGTGGCATCCACGAATGCCGGGTTCTGGCGCCACGTCGCGAACGCGACGGAGACGTCGTACTCCTGGACGACGGCGGGGGACACGCCGACCCAGTTGGTCGCGCTCGTCGTGTACGGGTGCGGGCTCGCCGGCTGCTGCAGCAGTGAGGTGGTCGGGGCCAGGAGACCGCTGCCGTCGCCGGTGCCGAGGTCCCAGTGGTCGATCGGCGTCGCGTCCCCCTCGAGGCCGATGCCGGCCACGGTGGTCCCGGCGCGGGTGCCGGCCCGGTTGTCCCAGAAGATGTTGTTGAACAGCAGGGGGTTGCTGAACAGTGGTGAGCCGGCGGGCAGGGTCGCCTGCAGCTCGTCGCTGTTGCCCGTGCTGGACAGACCTGCGGGCATCGGCTGACCGTCGGACGTCACGGCCGTGGCCGTCGTCAGGTTCTTCATGATCGTGTTGTGGTAGACCCGCACGTTCGGGGCGTCGTCGATGGCGATGCCGCCGCCCTCGTGAGTGGACACGTTGTTGACGATCATGTTGTCGACCACGTGCATCGGGTAGTTGCCCGCCATCAGGAAGCGCACGCCGCCGCCGTCGTCGTTGGCCAGGTTGGCCTGGATCTGGTTGGCGTAGATGTCGACCGGGCCGGAGCCGGGTGAGAGCGTCCCGGGCGTCGCCGGCAGCTCGCCGGCGATCATGATGGCGCCGCCCTCGTCGTTCGAGTTGTTGAAGTAGATGCGGTTGTGGTGGATCTTCCCGTTCGGGCTCAGGCCGTAGGCGCTCACGCCGCCGCCGTACTCGAGCGAGAAGTTGCCGCAGATGTCGTTGCGCGCCACCTCGTACCGGTCCGCCCCGGCGAAGATGCCGATGCCACCCGCCAGGTTGGTGCCGGCGTTCGAGATGATCCGGTTGTTGGCGATCCGGACGTCCTCGTTGTGCTGGCTCGTGTCGGGCACCGGCAGGTCGGGCGTGCCGAGACGGATGGTCCCGTATCCGCCGCCGTTGTTCTGCACCACGTTGTTGGTGATCTGCAGGTGCCGCGCGTACGCGTTGGCCATGATCGCGCCGCCCTGCGTGACGATGTTCGGGGGAAGCCCGGTGGGTCCACCGGTGAGGTCGTTGATGTTCCCCGGGAAGCCCGTCTGGTCGCCGCCACGGATGTCGAAGCCGTCGATGGCGGCCTTGAAGGCGGCCGTGAACTGACGCGCCTGCCCCGCGGCGGTGGTGGCGTTCTGCGAGGCCAGCACATAGATCGCCTCGCCGTCGTTCACGTCCTGGTTTCCGTCCCACGTGAGCGTGCCGAGCTTGGTGTACCAGTCGGTGGCCAGGACGCTGTCGCCGCCGAACGCGCTCGCGTCGATGATCGAGCCGGGGACGAACGTGCTGCCCTGGAACCCGCCGGGCCCGACGCCTTGCAGCTTGACCGGGGAGGCGACGATGAGGTTCTCGTAGTACGCGCCGCGGGGGTTGTTCCGCGGGTCGGTCAGGTCGGGCAGACCGGGGTAGACGACCACCAGGTCGTCGCCCGCGCTGGAGAACGCGGCGTCGAGCGCAGGCTGGATCTTTGAGTACGCCTTGCCCGGGCCGACCTCGTACACGTTCGGCAGGTAGCCACCGGGCTGGACGACGACGGTGCCACCGCCGAAGTTGTCGAGGCGGACGTCGTTGGGGGCGTTCAGGCTGGCGGCGAGGCTGCCCACCGACCTGATCCCGATCCGGCCGCCGCCCGAGGCGAGCGCCGCCGGCCACGGGCTGACACCGCTGGTGACGTTGGTGGTGCCCACGAGTGCGCCGTTCTTGTACACGGCGACGGTGCCGTCCGCGAGTGCGCGGGCGCCCAGCTGGTCGCCGTTCGCGAACGTGATGCCGGGCAGTGTCGCCTGGACCACCGGGTTCACGCTCTGCGTCGGCGTGGCTGCAGTCGAGACGATCACCGCGCCCACGGTGGCGTTGTACGTCACGGAGATGAAGCTGTTGAG
The DNA here is from genome assembly GCF_056402235.1 of Cellulomonas sp. P4_B5_2. Classification (NCBI taxonomy): domain Bacteria; kingdom Bacillati; phylum Actinomycetota; class Actinomycetes; order Micrococcales; family Cellulomonadaceae; genus Cellulomonas; species Cellulomonas sp. P4_B5_2. The sequence goes on along the minus strand of NZ_JBFUHU010000015.1, from coordinate 19,726 downwards.
GGTGCCGAGCACGCTCGTGCCGACCTTGAGCAGGACGCCCGCCTGGCGGTTTCCGCTCCCGACGACGGTCTTGGTGAAGGTGACGTACGCGTCCTGGTTCGCACCGAACGCGCTGCCCGCGCTGCGGTAGACACTCCCGCCGATGCCGCGGACCTGCGCCTGGTTGGCGTCGCCGGCCGGCGTGGTCGGTGTGATCCGGTACAGGGCCGCGAGGAGGCTCGCCAGGCCGCCCCAGCTGCCCCCGAGCGTCTGGGTGGTGCTCGCGGTGCTGCGGTTGAAGTCGTCGAGCACGCCGCCCGCGGGGAAGGCGCCAAAGCCGCTGCGCAGCACGTGGAAGGTCAGGCCGTTGACGGTGCTCTGGCCGTTGCCTGCTGTCACTGCCAGCTGGTGCGGTCCGGGTGCGGTCGAGGCGGGGACCGTCACGGCGATCTGCTGGTCGGTCCAGGACGTCGTGGGCAGAACCGTCGTGCCGTCGAGGGTGACCCGGCCCGTGCCCTGGGCGGCGCCGAACCCGGTTCCCGTGATGGTGAACGCACCCGTGTCACGGACGTACGGCTGCGACACCGCGAGCAGCTGCGGGGTGGCCGCGTCCAGACTGCACGTCACCACCTGGGGGAGCCCGGTCCCAGGGGACTCGATGGTCATGCCCACCTGGGTGGGTGCGAGGTCGGTGGGGATGATCAGCCCGGGGAACGCCTCGAACTCCGTGGCGATCGTGCGGTAGCGCGGGTTGTAGTTCGGGTTCAGGTGCCCCGGGACGCCCGGGTCGTTGGCCACGAACCGGTACATGTTCGCGCACACCCCGGACGGCGTGGGGCAGCTGATGTGGTTGGTCGAGGGCAGCAGGACGTCGTAGATGCCGTTGAAGTCGGACTCGGCGGTGTAGACGAGCCGGTCGCTGAAGTCGTAGATCCCGACGGGGGCGAACGGGACACCGGCCTTCTCGCCGTACATCGTCGAGCGCTTGTCGGTCGAGAAGTTGATGTCGTCGACCACGAGCCCTCGCAGGCGCGCGGGGATCGGGACGTCGGTGAAGACGTTGAACATGGGCACGATCGACTTGCCGTTGTTGACGCGCACCAGCTTGGTGTCGCACCGCGGGCGGGGGGTGCCCTCGTACGGCGACCCTCCGATGTCCACGAACGTGGTGTTGTGCGTGGCGGTCGAGGCGGGCACGGTCACGCCCACGGGGACGTCGTTGGTGACGCCGCCGTCGCCCACGACCTGGCCGTACCCGTCCGTCCCGTCGCCCTCGACGTCCACGGTGTGCAGGGCGCCGGCGCACGCCGGTGGCGGGACCTGCGGGACGATCTGGTCGCCGTTGCCGATGTTGATGTCCTCCTCGCCGGTGACCTTGTACGTCGGCTCGCCGGTGGCGTCGTCGGGGACGTCGAGCCGCACCAGGTAGTCGCCGGCGCCCAGCGGGGTGAACCCGCCGGGGCACGTCGGCTCGAACGGTTCGACCGCGGGGTCGGGCACGACGAGAGACCCGTCGAGGCAGCCGTCGCCGAAGCCGTAGTTGCCGTCGACGGAGGCGCCGAAGTTGGCGTCAGGCGTCCCCTGGTCGGTCGGGTAGGGACCGAACTGGATCTCCTGCATGAAGCTCGACAGGCACTCGCCGTCCGTCTCCTGGTTCGGTGCCAGCACGTTCTCGTCCGTGCCGTGGACCAGGGGGTTGCCGTCGACGTCCCGCGCGGTGCAGCCCGTGGGTCGGCTCCAGTGCTCGGTCACGTACTCGTTGATCAGCGTGCCGGTGGCGTACGAGCCGTCCGCGGCGAGCTCGTACTGCTCGTTCGCGTCGCAGGGCGCACTCGTCGTGCCGCAGGGCACGGGCGTCCAGAGCTCGACCGGGATGCCGGACACGCCTGGCTGCCAGTCCTCGGACACGGCGTACTGCGGGTCGAGCTCGTTGCGCGTGGTGTCGTAGCTGACCGTGCCGACGATGCCGCCGTTGCGTGGGTCGACGTGGTTGGCACCGGTCGGGTCGTACGCGTGCACGCCCCAGTCCATCCGGCCGCCGAGGCCGATGATGTTGAGCACGCCGACGTCGACGCCGGCGCCCTTGACCGTGGTCGGGGTCGGCTGGTTGTCGGCTTGGTACGTCACGCCGGTCGTGTAGAACGAGTCGCTGTACGCCTCCATGACCAGCCACTCGCCGAGCGGGTAGGCGGACTCGAAGTAGTAGTGCCCGGTGGCGTCGGTGGTCGCGGAGGTCTGGCCGCGGTCCATGAGCGAGTTCTCCTGGCGCCGCAGGGTGAGCGTGAAGTTCGAGACCCCGGACTCGCCCGCCTCCTTCTTCCCGTTGCGGTTGGTGTCGTTGAAGACGTACCCGTCGTAGGTGGTCCACCAGCCGTTGAGGCCGACCGTGCCCAGGTCCTCGGTCCCGCCGTTGCTGACCGTCACGTTCAGCATGTTGAGGTTGTAGTCCTGCGGCTCGTCCCACCAGCTGAGCATGTAGTTGCCGTCGGGCACGCCGGAGATGTCGAAGTGCCCGTTCGCGTCGCCGCGTCCCACCCAGACGGCCTGGTCGCCGTTCTGCAGGTCAGCCAGCGAGAGCCACGGGCGCACGATGGGCTTGTCCACCTTGGTCCCGGTGTTGCCGCCCCAGAAGTCGAAGGCTCCGCCCTTCGGGGGGGTGTAGGTCTTGATCCCGACGACGGTGCCGGTGACGTGCCCGGCGGCCGTCGGCGACAGCGGCTGCCCGTCGTGGGTCGGCGGGGCGAACCCGAACAGGGGCTGCGGCACCTGCTCGCCACCATGGACGAACTCGGTGTCGTACCCCGTCATGCCCTCCATCACCCAGGCGTCCCAGTCGTGGTTGCCCTCGAGGGTGGTGGTCTGGATCCAGGACTGCCCGTCGGGCGGGATGGCCGAGAACGCGTACCGGTTGGTGCCCAGGTGGGGGATGGTCAGCATGCCGTCGGCGTCGCTCACGCACTGGCCGCCCACGGTGGCGACGACGGGTGCCATGTCGGCGTCCAGGTCCGCCAGGGGGATCTGGTGCGTGACCGGGTCCTCGCCCACGTAGGTGGTGCACAGGGGGTTGCCGTAGACGTCGGTGCTGATCTCGCCGAGGTAGTCGGTGATCTGGCCGACGAAGCCGGCCAGGCCGACGTCGCCGGGGTCGAGGGTGCCGTTGGTCGGGGCGGTGTCCGCGAACACCTGGCCGCGCAGGGTCGAGTCCGGCAGGGGGTTGGGCTGCAGCTCGACCACGATCTCGGTCGGGTCGGTCAACGGCATCGTCACGTGGGCGCCGTCGATCTTGTAGCCGTCCGCCAGCACGGAGACGAGGTAGCGCCCGTCGGGCAGGCTCACCGAGCTCGCCCCGGTGACGTCGCCCTGGTCCCCGTGCGTGTAGATGGTGCTCGAGCGGGGGACGTCGCGGATCGACGGCCACGAGCAGGACTGCGGGTAGCCGGCGTCGCTCGGCGCGCACCCGGTGCCCGGGTCGGGGGAGCGATGCTCGGTGGTCCCCGTGTTGTCGACGCTGACCAGGAACTGGAAGTCGGTCACGACGGCGCCCTTGTCGACACCGGCACCGCCGAACGCACGGGGTTCGGTACGTGCGCTGATCACCCGCAGGTGCAGCTCGTTCGATGCCGCGTGGGCCGCGACGGCCGGCAGCGCGACGAGCATCGCCACCGACAGCGCGAGCGCGGCGACGCCCGAGCAGGCCTTCCGCCACGCAGGGATCCTTGCCGTCACTGCCGCCTGTCCATGCATGCGCTGCACCTTCCCGGACGCCCTGCCCCCCAAGGTCGTCCGTCGACCCGCCCCGGTTCGTGTTCATGGCGAAGCCGTCATGAGTCCGTCATCTGGACGTCATGTGACTCGGACGGATCTCGGACGGGGTGAAGTTCACCCGTTTTGCGTGCATTCGGCGCCGGTCCGCAGGATGCTGCCAAGGGATCACGCGGCAAGGCCGTAGTTCCGCTGCAACGACGCGGCGGCTGATCGATGTCTGCGGGGGCGGCTCGATGAGCACGGTGATGGTGGTCGACGACGAGGAGCGCATCCGCGCGCTCGTGGGACGGTCGCTGTCCGCCGAGGGGCACCAGGTGGTGACTGTCGCCGACGGTCAGAGCGCCTTGGACCGTCTCGCATCGGGAGGCATCGACCTCGTCCTCCTCGACCTGCTCATGCCGCACGGCAACGGTCTGTCGGTGCTCTCGTCTCTCGGGCAGCGCCAGGACGCGACGCCGGTGATCGTGCTCTCCGCGGTCACCGACGTCGCCGCGCGCGTGCAGGCCCTCGAGCGCGGGGCCGTGGACGTCGTCGCCAAGCCGTTCTCCTTGGTCGAGCTCCTCGCCCGGACCCGCCGCCACCTGGGCACCCAGCGGACGCCGCCCGCCGAGTCGCGGTACCTGAGCGCGGGGCGGATCCGTCTCGACCTCGACCGCCGACGCGTGCACCTGCCCGACGGCGAGGTCTCCCTGACGGAGCGGGAGTTCTCCCTCCTCGCCCATCTCATGCGCAGGCGAGGTGAGGTCTGCCGACGCGACGAGCTGTTGCAGGCCGTGTGGGGTCTCGACTTCGATCCCGGCAGCAACGTGGTCGAGGTGTGCGTACGAAGGCTGCGCGGCAAGCTCGGGACCCACGCCACGATCGAGACGGTGCGCCGTGTCGGATACTGCTTCGACGGCGACTGAGCCCCCACCGGCCCCCGGGGACGGGCACGCACGGGCGGGCCTCTACCTCGCGTGGCTCGTCTTCGCGGGCCTGTGCACGGCGTTGATGTGGGTCTGGCCCGGCAACGAGACGATCCCGTACCACCTCGCGTGGGCGGCCTTCGCGCTGCTGTACGCCCTCGGCAACTGGCCGCTGCGGTGGGCCGTGGTCGGGCTCTCCCTGTGCGCTGCGGCCACGGGTGCTGTGCTGCTGCTCAGGGCGGCGACCGGCTACATCCCGTGGCAGGAGACGACCGAGATCCCGCTGATGACCTTGCTCGTGGTGCTCGGGGTGTGGCACGTGCGGCGGCGCCAGCTTGCCCTGYGCACAGTCACCGCCATGGCGCAGCGGGAGCACCGGGAGGCGGCCGACCGAGAGCGGCTCACGCGCCTGACATCGCACGAGATGCGCACACCGTTGACCATCGCGCGCGGGTACGTCGAGCTGCTCCTGGCCCGGGTGGTCGACGCGGGTGAGCGGCACGACCTGTCGGTCATCGACGACGAGCTCAGCCGGCTCACTCGCGCGACCGAGCGACTGGTGCGGGCGATCCGCTTCCAGGGCGGTGCGGACCTCGGGCGCGTGGACGTCGACGAGCTGCTGCGGGAGACGGTCGACAGGTGGGGGCAGGTGGCTGACCGGGTCTGGGTGGTGGATACCCGCGCGGGCGCCATCCTCGGGTCCGGCGAGCGGCTCCGCGCCTGCTTGGACACGCTGATCGAGAACGCACTGCGCTATACGAAGGACGGGGACACGGTCCGGCTGAGCGGGTCGCGCGGCGCGCGATGGGTCGAGATCGTCGTAGCCGACTCGGGACCGGGGCTGAGCGCCGACCTGCGGGCGGCGATCAACGGTCAGGATGAGGCGCGGGCTCCGCGCGACGAGCTCTCGCAGACCGGCCTCGGGCTCGGGTTGGTGCGCGACATGGTCGCCGCCCGAGGCGGGCGGGTCCGCGCCGGCGTCGCACCTGAGCGCGGCGCCCTCGTCGTGATGCAGCTCCCGGCCCACCCGGGACGGCCGTCCGTCCCATGGCCCGACGAGCCGACGGTGCGCCGGGCGGCTCTCGAGGGGTTGTCGCCCGACGTCACGGTGTGACGGTGACGGAGTCGAGCCCAGGGACGACCGGCGTCCCGTACGCCCAGGCAGTCCCAGCCTCGAGAGAGTCCGTGCCGAGGTGCGACCGTCGAGCTATCGTGGGCGAGGGACCCCGCCGGTGACGAACGCCTCGCGCGGTCGCTGCACGCTCGCCAGCGAGACGATGTCGCGCCCGAAGACGAGCGACGCCACCCAGACCGCCAGCACCCGGACCTTGCGTTCCCACGTCGGGACGGCGAGCACGTGATAGCCCCGGTGCAGGAGCCAGGCGGGGAAGCCCGTGATCACGATCCGGCGGTACTGGAACACCCCGCGACCGAGACCGAGCGTCGCGACCACCCCGAGGCTCTGGTGCACGTAGTCCTTCGGTGGCCTCCCGCGCAGGACCGCCGTGATGTTGGCGGCGAGGTGCTTGCCCTGGCGCACGGCGTGCTGCGCGTTCGGGACGGTGCGCGCGCCGGGTGTCCCCGCGGCGACGTCCGGCACGGCGGCGTCGTCCCCGGCCGCCCACGCGTCCGGGACGGCTGTGGCCTCGGTGCCGATCCGGAGGTCCGCCCGGACCCGCAGGAAGCCGCGCTCGTCGACGGGAAGGTCGGTGTGCTGGGCGACCACGGGGTTGGCGGCGTTGCCCGCGCTCCAGACGATGAGCTCGGAGTCGAACTCCTGGCCGGTGGAGAGCACCACGTGCCCGTCGACGGCCGAGACGAGCTGCGTGTTCAGGTGCACGTGGGCGCCGCGCTCCTCGAGCGACCGCACCACCCAGCGTCCGGGACCGTCGGTGACCTCGGGCAGGATCCGGCCCGCGGCCTCGACCAGGTGGAAGCTCAGGTCGGCGAGCGTGAGCTCCGGGTAGGAGTCGAGCAGTGCGGTGGCCAGCGACAACAGCTCGCCGAACCCCTCCACGCCCGAGAAGCCGCCGCCGACGAACGTCACGGTCAGCAGTCGCTGCCGCTCCGGTCCGGGCGGCAGGACGGAGGCGCGGTCGAAGGCGGTGAGCAGCTTGTCGCGGATGGCGACGGCCTCCTCGACGTGCTTCATGCCGATGGCCTGCTCGGCGATCCCCGGCACGGGGAACTTCCGCGTGACCGCGCCGGCGGTGATCACGATGACGTCGTAGCCCAGCTCGACGTCGTCCCCGTCGGCGGGGCGGAACCGCAGCGTGCGCCGCGCGTGCTCCACCCGGGTCACCTGGCCGGCGATCACCTTCGAGCGGCGCAGGTGCCTGCGCAGCGAGACGGCGGCGTGCCGCGCCTCGACCGACCCCGCCATCACCTCGGGGAGGAACGGCTGGTACGTCATGTACGGGCGCGGGTCGATGACGGTGATCTCCGCCTCGTCCGGGCGCAGCTTCTTCTCCAGGTTCCAGGCGGCGTAGAAGCCCGCATAGCCACCGCCTACGATCACGATCCTCTGCATGTGTGTCACACCTTCTCGACCACGCAGCGCGCCGGAACGTGACAGACGTCAGGCGCCCGGCGCGAACCGACGCATCTTGCTCGGGCTGACCTGGATGAACACCCGCTCGATCCCGCGCGCGGAGGCGTCGAGCGTGACGATCGCCTGCGGACGGCCGTCTGCCTCCGTCACCAGCAGCGCGGTGCCGCCGTTGGCCTCGACGATCCGCAGGGTGGAGTCCTGCCAGTACTTGCGCAGGATGTTGTCGAGGAACGTCACCGTGCGTGCGGCACCGACCAGCTCGACGCGCGAGGCGTGCACCTCCCCACCCCCGTCGGGACGGACCACGACGTCGTCGACCAGCAGGCGCTCCAGCCCGTCGAGATCCCCGACCCGCGCGGCCGCCACGAACGACTCGAGGAGCCTGCGCTGCTGAGCCGGTGACGCCGGCGCAGACCGCTCGGACTCCAGGTGCTCGCGCGCCCGCCGGGCGATCTGCCGCGCGTTCGCCTCCGAGACGTCCAGCACGTCGGCGATCTCCCGGTAGGAGTACCCGAACGCCTCGCGCAGCACGTACGCCGCGCGCTCGGTGGGGCCGAGCTTCTCGAGGAGCAGCAGGACGGCCGTCTCGAGCGCCTCGGCCCGCTCGGCCCCCAGGGCGGGGTCCGCGCTGGTGTCCACCGGCTCGGGCAGCCACGGGCCGATGTACGTCTCGCGGCGGGCGTGCGCCGAGGTCGTCGCGTTGATGGCGAGACGCGTGGTCGTGGTGGTGAGGAAGGCCGCAGGGTTGCGCACCTCGCGGCGGTCCGTGCCCTGCCAGCGCAGCCAGGCGTCCTGCACCACGTCCTCGGCCTCCACGACGCTGCCCAGCATCCGGTAGGCGATGCCGAACAGTCGCGGGCGCACGTCCTCGAAGGCGCTCACGTCCGTGTCGGGGACGTTCGCGTTCCACCGCGCTGTGGGTGCGGCAGTGTTGTCGGCGGTGTCGCTGGCCACCGTCACAGGCTAGGGGTCACCGAGCCATCCAGTCCTCGAGCCGCGTGGCACCGAGGCCGGCATCGCCCAGCGGGACCAGCGTGTCCTCCTGCAGGACCGCGCCGAAGTACGTCGCCGCGGGGTCGGTGACCACGGCGCGCGGGTCGCTGCGCGCTGCGAGGACGCGACGACCGAGCTCGTCGAGCCGGAACCGCTCCGGTCCGGCGATCTCGACCCGCCCGTTCCTCGGCGCACCCAGCGTGACGTCGAGCAGCCCGGCGGCGACGTCGTCGGCGGCCATCGGCTGGATGAGCACGTGCGCCAGCCGCACGATCGAGCTGTCGGTCGCGGAGTCCAGGATCCCGGTGAGGAACTCGAAGAACTGGGTGGCGTGCACCAGCGAGTAGGGCACCGGGGAGCTCTCGATGAGCTTCTCCTGCGCGATCTTGGCGCGGAAGTACCCGCTGTCGGGCAGCCGCTCGGTGCCCACCACCGACAGTGCGACGTGGTGCCGCACGCCGGCGACGGCCTCGGCCGCGAGCAGGTTCCGCGTGGACGTCTCGAAGAACTCCAGGACGGCCGCCGCCTCGAACGACGGCGAGTTCGACACGTCGACCACGACCTCGGCGCCGACCAGCACCGCGGACAGGCCCTCGCCGGTGAGCGTGTTCACGCCCGTCCCGGGCGACGCTGCCACGGCCTCGTGGCCCTGGGCGGAGAGCAGTGCGACGAGCTTCGAGCCGATGAGCCCGGTCCCTCCGATGACGACGACCTTCATGACGTGACCTCCCGGTTCCGATGACCGGCGACGCGCCGGCCACACGTTCGACCGGACAGCCCGCCGAGACGTGACACGCCCGCCCGCTAGTGCGCGTGGCTGTGCTCGGGCGAGGAGCGCAAGGTGTCGGCGGGCTGCCCGAGCGCGACGCGCGCGGCGATGGCCGTGGTGAACGGGATGGCGAGGATGAGCCCCATCGCGCCGGCCAGGGTCCGTACGATCTCCTGCGCGAACTCCCCGCCGGTGAGCGTCTGGGCCAGCGGCAGGCCGTAGATCTGGAGCAGGAGCAGCACGGGCAGCGACGCACCCGCGTAGGCGAACGCGATGGTGTAGATCGTCGAGGCGATGTGGTCCCGGCCGATCCGCATCCCCCCGGTGAACAGCCCGCGCCAGCTGGCACCGGGGTCGGCCGCGCGCAGCTCCCAGACCGCCGACGCCTGGGTGATCGTGACGTCGTTGAGCACGCCCAGGCCCGCCAGGACGACCCCGCAGAGGAACACCCCGCGCAGGCCGGCGGCGCCGTTGTCGCCGAGCAGGGCGGCCAGTCGGAAGTCCTCCTCGGAGGTGGCTCCCGACAGGTGGGCCGCGTGCGCGCCGAGCGCGCCGAGGGCGCCGACGAGGACCAGCCCGGTGAGGGTGCCCAGGAGCGCGGTGCTCGTGCGCAGCGAGAACCCGTGCGCGAGGTAGAGCACGATCGCCATGATCACGGCAGAGGCGCTCAGGGCCAGGACGACGGCGTCCTCGCCGGCAATCAGCCCGGGCAGCACGTACTGCCAGATCACCACGAAGGCGATGACCAGGCCCGCGATGGCGCGCAGCCCGCGCCACCCCGCGACCAGCGCCGTCACGAGCACGAACGCGAGCGCGAGGGTGGCCAGGGGCACGCCGCGCGCGAAGTCCGACCACGCCCACGCCTCCGGGGCGCCGTCGGCCGCGGGGTAGTGCTGGACGACGATCCGCGTCCCGTCCGGCACGTCGCCCGCGGTCACGGTGGAGGTCGCCCACACCTCGATGTCCGTCCCCGCCTGCGCGCCGGACGTGACCGTGGCGAGCACCCGGAGGCACTGCACACGGTCCGGCTGTGTGCCGTCGGGCAGGCGGTCCTCGATGGTGGACTCGCACTGCTCGGTCCGCGTGCCGGTGACCGTGGCGGTCACGTGCTCCACGGCCACGTCGACCAGCCCGGCGCGCTGACCCGTGGGTTCGGTGTCGTGAGGCCACGTGAGCGCCATGGCGACGACCGCGGCCAGGAGCAGCGGTCCCAGGACCAGGGCGAGAGCGCGGGTCGCGCGGGGTCGGTCACGGGGACGCCGGTGCTCGGGTGCGCTCACGCGACGATTGTGCGGTACCGGACGACTCCGTCAGGGCAGCGCGAGCTCCCGTGGGAAGACCAGCACGTCGACCAGCGCGCCGTTGCGCCAGACCGTGACCTCGATGCGCCGGTCGATCGCGTGCTCGACCATGAGCTTCTGCACGGCCGTCGCCGTCACCACCCGGCTGCCGTCGAGCTCGACCACGATGTCCCCGCGGTGCAGGTCGGCCTGCGATGCGGGGCTGCCGGGGGAGACTCCGGAGATCTGCAACCCGGTGGGCGAGCCGAGGCGCTCGGCGAGGTGCGGCGGCAGGGGCACCTGCGTGCCGGCGATGCCCAGCCACGCGCGACGGACGCGGCCGTGCGTCATCAGGGTCGTGATGATCTCCCGCGTCGTGGCGTTGATCGGCACCGCGAGGCCGACCCCGATGCCGGCCAGCGCCGTGTTGACCCCCACCATGCGCCCCGCACTGTCGGCGAGGACGCCGCCGCTGTTGCCGGGGTTGAGCGCGGCGTCGGTCTGCACGACCTCGTCGACCACCCGGCCGGCCGCCGTCGGCAGCGACCGGCCCAGCGCGGACACGATGCCGGCCGTGACGCTCCCGGCCAGTCCGAGCGGGTTGCCGAGCGCGATCACCAGCTGCCCGACCCGCAGCGTGGCCGCGTCGCCCAGCACCACCGGCGCCGGGACGTCTCCGCGGGTCAGGAGCACCGCGAGGTCCGACAGGGGGTCGCGCCCGACGACGTCGGCACGCACCGTGGTCCCGTCGGTGAACGCCGCCTCGGCACCCGTCGCGCCCGCGACGACGTGGGCGCTCGTGAGCAGGTAGCCGTCGGTGGTGATGACGCTGGCGCTGCCCGCGCCGGTGCCGCGCGGTGTTCGCACACTCAGGCTGGCGACGCTCGGCAGCACCGACTCCGCCACGGCGACGACCGTGCGGGAGTACGCGTCCAGGGGCTCCTCGTCCATCTCCTGCACAGCGACCGGGACGGCCGCGATAGTCCCGCGGTTCACTGCGGGCGTACGCGTCACGGCCGCACGCCGAGCGTGTGCCGCACCTCCTGCACGAACGTCACCGTGCCCGTCGCGTCACGCTGCCGGTCGATCTCGGCGAGCACCTCCTCGCGCAGCCGGGCGTGCACGTCCTGCGGCACGGCCTCCCACATCGACCGCTGGCCGTGCGACCACGAGAACGCCAGGAACTGCTCGGGGTCGTGGAAGACCGCGCTGACCTGGTCCGGGACCGTCCTGATCTGTGCCATGCCCGCCTCGGAGAACAGCCGCTCCATACCGGCGTCCGAGGAGTACGGGCCGTGGAGCCCGCGGGCGCGCGCCGCCACCAGCTCGGCCGGGAGGTGCGGCTCGAAGAGCCGGTCGACGACGGTCCACCCGGGGTCCTTCTCGCCGAGCGTCGTCACGCCCAGCCGTCCGCCGCTGACCAGGAGCTCGGTCCACGACCGGAGCGCGGCGGCCGGGTCGGGCAGGAAGAAGATGACCAGGCTCGCCGCGACGACGTCCAACGAGGACAGGGGTAGGCCCGGCGCACCGGCGTCCCCGATCCGCACCTCGGCCTGGGGAAGGCCGGCCAGGTCGCGCGCAGCGAGCTCGACCATGCGCGGGGCCAGGTCGATGCCCAGCGCGTACCCGCCTGCTCCGACCGCCTCGGCCAGAGGACCGAGGGCTGCCCCGCGTCCGCAGCCGACGTCGAGCACCCGCTCGCCGGGACGGACGTCGAGCTCGGCGACGAGCCGTGCCGCGATCGGCCCGGCCCAGGGGACACCGACGGCCTCGTAGGTGTCCGCAGCGCGGTCGAAGACGCCGACGATGCCGTCCGGTGAGCCCATGGAGCCAGCGTGCCAGCGGCGGGGGCGCGGCCACCACCGGGCACAGAACGAGGCGCCGAGCCCACGTGGGCGCGGCGCCTCGCTCGTGAAGGCCTAGCGGCGCTCGACGTTCTCCTCGTCGATGCCGTCGGCCTTGATCTTCTCGGCGTCGGTCTCCTCGACCTCGACCTCCACCTCGTGGATCACCGGGCGGTCGTCACCGGTGTCGTGGACGATCCTGTCGTCGCTGTGCATATCGACCTCCTCGTCGCGGCTTCTGCGAGAGGCGAGCGTAGGACGGGTGCGGCGTCGGCGCGCGTCGGCGGGCGGAGTGCCAGGTCAGGCGCCGAGGGTCCAGCACGGGGTCGGGGCGTCGTACGACCGGCCGGAGGTGCCGACCCGGAAGCTCTCGCAGCGGGTGCCTTTCGTTTCAACGCGCGAACCGGTGGAAATGCCCCTAGATTCACTCGGCGCCGGATCCGACGCCTTTTACACACCGAGGAGATCACCCCATGACCCCCGCAGGAATCATCTCCGCCATCATCATCGGCGCCATCATCGGCGTCCTCGGCCGACTGCTGGTGCGAGGCAAGCAGAACATCTCGATCCTCGTCACCATCATCGTCGGCATCGTCGCGGCCCTCCTGGGCACCTGGCTCGCCGGCCTGGTCGGCGTGCAGACCACCGACGGCATCGACTGGATCGAGCTGCTCTTCCAGGTCGTCCTCGCCGCGATCGGCGTGGCGATCGTCGCCGGTTCCGGCCGGCGTCGCTGACGCAGCGGCAGCAGAGCGGCCCGCCGTCCGGCGGGCCGCTCTCGCGTTCCCGGGGTGCGCGCTCTCGGGCCCTGGATGACGATGGACTGCGCCGAAGCAGCCGGCGCACGGGCGACCGACACGCAGGAGCAGACGTGACGGAGCACGACCAGCAGTTCCCGGCCCAGCAGCAGGAGCCTCCCGGCCTCACCGAACCGATGAACCCCACCCCGGACCACGGGGAGTCGAGCTACGAAGGGCACGGCCTGCTCACGGGTCGCCGCGCGCTCATCACCGGTGGTGACTCGGGCATCGGCCGTGCGGTCGCTCTCGCCTTCGCCCGCGAAGGGGCCGACGTCGCCGTGGTCTACCTCCCGGAGGAGCAGGCGGACGCCGACGAGACCCGGAGATGGGTGGAGCAGGCCGGGCGGACGTGCGTGCTCGTCCCGACCGACCTGACCGACGAGTCGTCCGCGCGCGGAGCCGTGACCACGGCGGTCACCGAGCTCGGGGGCCTCGACATCCTGGTGAACAACGCCGGTTTCCAGATGGCGCGCCGCGAGTCGATCGCGGACATCACGTCGGACGATCTCGACCGGACGTTCAAGACGAACCTCTACGCATTGTTCTGGGTCACGCAGACCKCGCTGGAGCACCTGGGGGAGGGCGCGGTGATCCTCAACAACTCGTCCATCCAGGCGTACCAGCCGTCGGAGACGCTGCTGGACTACGCGTCGACCAAGGCCGCGATCAACAACTTCACGGTCAACCTGGCCGCCGAGGTGGGCGCGCGCGGGATCCGGGTGAACGCGGTGGCGCCGGGCCCGATCTGGACGCCGCTGCAGCCCGCCACGCAGTTCCCGGAGAAGGTCGAGAAGTTCGGCGCGGACACCCCGCTCGGGCGTGCCGGCCAACCGGCCGAGGTGGCCCCTGCGTTCGTGTTCCTCGCAGCCGACTCGACCGCCTCGTACGTGTCCGGGACCGTGCTCGGTGTCACCGGTGGCAAGCCCGTCTTCTGAGTACACGATCCGCACTCCACCCCGATGACCGGAGGTCACCATGTGGGCATTCCTGTTCCGGCGCGTCCGCCTGTTCGTCGTCGCCGCGATCCTGCTTCCGGTGGTCGCGTCGCTCGCCCGCCGGCTGGCGGAGCGGCTCGAGAAGGACGGGCCGACCATGGGCTCTCGCGGCCTGCACGCGATCGAGGGGACGGCCCGGAGGGCCCGGTCGATCCTGTCCTGACACGAGCTGGAGGTGTGCGCCCCCGGCGACCTCGGTTCGATCGAGCCGCCCGACTGACGTCGGCGCGGCGCGGCCCGCGCCCTTCCCCCCGGCTCCGCCGTGGCACGACACTGGGCGGGTGGTCGACAGTCCCGTGCCACCGCCGGCCAGCTGCCCGATCGGGTGGCAGCCCCAGGCGCTCGCGCCTGTGTTCTGGGGCGTGCGCTCGCTCGGGCCGGCCGACGGCGCGCCGGTGGACCTGCGGATCTTCTTCCCGAGCCTCGACGGTGCCGTGGAGTCGGCGCCGCTGCTCGAGGGGTGCGGCCGGTACCCGCTGATCCTGTTCGCTCACGGGCACTGCCAGCAGGACGCCGACCACTTCCTGCGCTGGTTCCTGATCCCGGCGTTCCTGGCGCGCAGCGGCTACGTGGTCGTGGTGCCGCGGCTGGCCGGGAACGAGGGCGGCAACAACCCGTCCGTGCCGGGGCACCCGGACGAGGCGACGCTCGACGCCGTGCTCGCGTGGGCGCGTTCCGGGTGGGAGCACGCCGACGTCCTCCTGCCGCCGCCCGCCACCGGCGTCATCGGGCACAGCTTCGGCGCGATGCTGGGTGCCCGCTTCGCCGTCGGCCGTCCGGTCAGTGCCTACGCCGGGCTGAGCGGCGGGTGGCAGGACTGGTTCGGGGCTGAGCCGTTCCCTCTGCCGTTGCTCGACATGCCGACGCTGCTGATGTGGGGCCTCGGCTTCGACCTGTTCAGCCAGCTCACCGAGGCGCAGTGGCAGGCGATGCACCGGCCGCGGCACCGGGTCGTGTTCGACGAGGGTGAGCACTGGGACTACCTGAGCAGACAGATCGACATCCCGTGCCGTCCGGGGAGCGGCTCGTGCTCGGAGATCGCCGCGGCGACCGCGGACCTGCTGACCATGTTCTTCGCCCGGTACCTGCCGCCGGAGCTCGCGACGAACCTCGCCGTCGACGTGCCGTCGTCCCTGGTGCCCCCCGACCTGGACCTCACGCCGGAGCAGGAGTTCTTCGCGGGAGGTTTCCTCGGCGGCTTCCACCGGCTCGGCAACCACCCGGAGTGCGGGGTGACGGTCTCGTCGGACAGCGAGCGGCTGCTCGCCAACCGGCGCACCCGCGAGACACACTCGCTGGACCACCCGTGCGCGTGGGTGTCGAAGATCGCGGCGCGCAACCGGTGGCCGGTGGGCGCCCGACCTGCCGGCTACCACTGGTGCGACATGTGCTTCCCGAGCCGCGCCGACGGCTAGCTAGCGCGACGACGCCTGGCCCGTGAGACCGCGGGAGTGCAGCACGTGCCGCTCGAGGGGAGCGAAGACCACGAGCTCGATGACGATGCCCACCAGGAAGATGAGCCCGATCGACGCGATGACCAGGGACATGTCGCTGGTCACCCGGCCGAGGTCGAGGATCTGACCGAGTCCGGTGCCGAGGCCGGTCTGCACGATGAGCTCGGCGGCCATGAGCGAGCGCCACGCGAAGGCCCAGCCCTGCTTCAGCCCGCCGAGGAACCCGGGCAGCGCGGCCGGCAGGAGCACGAAGCGGATCCGCGTCCAGCCGGTGGCGCCGAGCACCTGCCCGACGCGCAGGTACAGCGGCGGCACCTGGTCGGTGCCGGCGAGCAGCCCGTTGACGATGGACGGCACGGCGCCGAGCAGGATGACCGCGTACATGGTCGCGTCGGTGAGCTGGAACCAGATGATCGCCGCCGGCACCCAGGCCACCGACGGCAGCGACTGCAGGCCGGTGATGATCGGGCCGAACGCGCGCCGCAGCAGCGGGGAGGCGGCCAGCGACACCCCGATCGCCACGCCGACGACGACCGACATCGCGAAGCCGACCGCGGCGCGCTGGACGCTCAGGCTGACCGCACGCCACGCGGAGCCGTCCTGGATCGTGCCGAGGAGCGTCTGCCAGGTGTCCGCGGGGCTGGGCAGCGCGTACGGGGGCTTGAGCTCTAGCTGGTAGGCCACCTGCCACACGACGAGGATCGCGCCGAGCGCGGCCAGCACCGGCCAGACGGCCCGCCACGCGGCAGCCCACGCAGAGTCGTGGGCCGTCTCGATCGGGGTCTCGAGGGCGTCGAGCCCCGCGGCGAGGTCGTCGTCCGTGGTCCTGCGGGTCGGGGGTGCCGTCGTCTCAGTGGCCATGGCGGGCGATCTCCTGTCGCAGGTCCTCGGTGATCTCGGCGCTGAGCCGGGACACGTCGGGGTCTTCGATGCGGCGCGGCTGGGGGATGTCCACCGACCACTCGCGGGCGACGCGTCCGGGCCGCGACGAGAGCAGGACGACCCGCTGCCCGAGCCGGACCGCCTCCCGGACGTTGTGCGTGACGAAGATGACCGCACGCCCAGTCTCTCTCCAGATGCGCGTGAGCTCCTCGTGCAGCACGTCGCGCGTGATGGCGTCGAGCGCGGCGAACGGCTCGTCCATGAGCAGCAGGTCGCCCTCCTGGGCGAGCGCACGGGCCAGGGCGACGCGCTGCCGCATGCCGCCGGACAGCTCGTGCACCCGCTTGGGGCCGGCGCCGTCGAGCCGGACGAGAGAGAGGAGCCGCTGGGCCTCCATGCGGCGCTCCGCACGGGGGATGCCGCGCAGGCGCAGGGCCAGCTCGACGTTCCCGGCGGCGGTCAGCCACGGGTAGAGGGCCGGCTCCTGGAACATCAGCGCCGGTCGGCCGCCAGGCACCTCGACGGTGCCGGAGACGGGCTTGTCCAGACCTGCCACCAACGAGAGCAGGGTCGACTTGCCGCAGCCGGACGCGCCGAGCAGGCAGACGAACTCGCCGGGCGCGACGGTGAGGTCGATGCGGTCGAGCACCGGCGGCCGCGACGCCTCGCCGAAGTGCTGCGTGACCCCCGTCAGGCGCGCCGCGACGGCGGCCGGGGCAGTGGTGCCCTGGCCGCCGACCGCCGTCACGGTGGCCGTCACTTGCCCGACGCCCCGAGGCCGCCGTCGGAGACCGGCTCCTGGTCGTTCTCGGCGAGCACCTCGTTGAGCAGGGTCAGGTCGTAGATCCCGGTCAGGTCCGTCTCGTCGGACGTCCCTGCGGCCACCGCGTGGTCGGCGGAGGTCTGCAGGCTCGAGGCGATCGGGTCGAGCGTGATCCGCAGGTTCGCCCAGGCTCGGTCCAGCACGTCGGCGGACAACGGCTTTCCGCTCAGCTTCTCGATCACCGTGTTCGACAGGGTCTTGGCCTCGTCGGGGTTGGCGGCGATCCACTCGGACGTCGCGTACTCGGCCTCGATGAGCTTCTTCACGGTGCCGGGGTACTTCGAGAGGTACTCGGTGGCGACGATCAGGTGCGTGGTGACGAAGTCGCCGTCGGGCCACAGGTCCTTCTCGTCCAGCAGGACGTGCGCGCCGGCGTCGACGACCAGCCGGGACGCCCACGGCTCGGGCAGCCACGCGCCGTCGAGCTGTCCGGCCTTGAACAGGTCGAGCGTCTGCGAGTTCTCCTGCGGCGCGATCGTCACGTCGCTCGCACCKCCGGTCAGCGAGGTCTCGAGACCCTCCTCGGCGAGCCAGGCGCGCAGCGCGACGTCCTGGGTGTTGCCCAGCTGCGGCGTGGCGAGCGTGGTGCCGACGAGGTCGTCGGGGGAGTCGATGCCGTCGCGGACGACCAGCTGCGCACCGCCCGACGTCGCGCCCGAGACGATCCGGATCGCCTCGCCGTTCGACTTCGCGAACGCGTTGATCGCGGGGTTCGGGCCGATGAACGTGGCGTCGATGGCCCCTCCGAAGAGTGCCTCGACGGCGGCCGGGCCGGCGTTGAAGATCGAGGTGGTGAGCTTCGTGTCGCCGAGCGCCCCCTGGTAGGTGCCGTCGTCGACCCCCACGAGGGCAACCGCGTGAGTGAGGTTGGCGAAGTAGCCGAGGCGCAGCTCCGGTGCCTCGGCGGTCGAGGTGGACGGGTCCGTGCCGGTGTCGGCGCTCGCGTCCTGCGCAGCGGAGGAGGAGCAGGCCGCGAGCGTGGCGACGAGGCCGGCGGCGAGCAGGACACGGAGGGCGGAGGCGGTGCGGCGTGCGGGACGGGCGGTCATGTCAGGTCCTTGGGGGTCGCGAAGGGCGGGCGGGCGGTCGTCATCGACGACATCGCTGCGCGGGCTCGGTGCGCGAGGACCGGGCGACGGAGAGCTGGGTGGACGCCATGAGGGCGTTTCCTCCGCGGGGGACGGGAGTGGTGGCACGCGCGTCACGCCGTGGGCCGTCGCAGATCGACGGGGGCCGGGCGTCGAACGCTCGGCCGAGGACGGGGGCCGCGTTCAGACGTTCCGCGGACAGCAGGGGCGCGCGGAAGCCATGACGACGACGTGACAGCACGTCGAGGCGGCGCGGCGGGTCTGCATGGGACGAGGATGACCGCCTTGCCGCTCGGGCAACAGGACCGTCTCTTATTGTGGACACGGCAGGTCGGAATACGAGATGTTTCAGCGGCGCCCGTCGAGCGCGAGCCGGTAGAAGGCACTGTGCGGGTCGGGCAGGTAGTCCGCGAACGGCGGGCACTCGACGAACCCGGCGCGTTCGTAGAGCCGGCGTGCGGGTGCGAAGTAGTCCTGCGTCCCGGTCTCCAGGTGCACGGTCCGGATGCCGCGCGCCGCCGCCGCGCCCAGGACGTGCGCGAGCACGGTCGCCCCGACCCCTCGGCCGCGTGCTGCGGCGGTGGTCCGCATGGACTTGAGCTCGGCGTCCGTCGGGCCGAGCTGCTTGAGCGCGGCGCAGCCGAGCAGGGCGCCGTCGGCGGCGCGGGCGGTCCAGAACGTCATGCCGGGGGCGGCGAGCGCCAACGGGTCGAGCGCGTGCACCGACTCGGCCGGCGAGGTCGCGTACATGTCCGCGAGGTGCTCCCCGAGCAGCTCGAGGACGTCGGGGCGGGTCGGGTCGTCGGTGGCGACGGTCACGCCGGTGGTCGTCGGGCCCATGCGCGAGCGTGCTCCCTTGCTGGGTGGTCGGGACGCCATCGTCGCACCGGACGGATCCGTCCCACCATCTGGACTTTCGGCGCGGACCATTGACACGTCCGGAACCTATGCCTACTTTTCCGACCTGTTAGGTCATGAATTCCAGCGACAAGCCCCGGCTTGCTGGGTGGCAACCCTCCTGCGTGTGGGGTGCCCCGGGTGACGACCTGGTCCTGCGCGAGCGTCCTGCTCGTGCCCGACAACGACGCAGCGCCCGCCAGGCGGGCACGAAGGGACGCACGATGAGCTCGGACGGACGGCCGACGACGGCTCTCTGGATCCTGCGCCCGTGCTGTCCCGGCGCCTGTTGTCGCTGACGACACCCCCCGACCGACCGGCTCCGACCGGCACCTGAGCGCCTGGCCCACGGCTGAGCCGTGGTGTCCGCGCTCGCCCTCCACGTACGCCCGCACCCCTGCGCCGCACACGGCTGCGCCGGGCGCGCCCTGACGCCTCAGAACGGAACCCTCGCCATGGCCTTCCCGACCACTCCCCGACAGCTGCACCTCGGCGTCGACCTCAGCGACGCCGGCGCGCACCCCGCCGCCTGGCGGACGCACGGCTCGCAGGCGCAGCGGCTGTTCGACGCCGAGCGGCTCCAGCACCTCGTCGAGGTCGCCCAGCGCGGCACCCTCGACCTGGTCGTGCTCGACGACTCGTTCTCGCTGCAGCCGTCGCGCTCCACCACGCTGCGCGGTCGGCTCGACGCGGCGCTGGTC